>CAYYBV010000224.1:0-3470 GCA_964469675.1 uncultured Verrucomicrobiota bacterium | reverse complement strand
ATTGCCGGAAAATGCAATGTGCTCGTCTTCCCGGACCTCAACTGCGGCAACACCATGTACAAGGCCACCGAGCGACTGGCCGGGGCCACCGCCATTGGCCCGCTGATCCAGGGATTGCGCCGCCCGTTCAACGATGTGTCGCGTGGCTGTTCCGCCGACGATATTGTGGACTGCGCCGCCGTGGCCGCAATCACCGAATGGACGAACTGAAGAATTGCTGATTTTTGATTGCTGATTGCGGATTACGGAATAGCACTCAATTCGAGATCTTTCCCACACTCTGCAATCAACAATCAGAAATCGGCAATCCGCAATTCTTCAGACGATCAGCATGCAGTCGCCGTAGCTGTAAAACCGGTATCGCTCCCGGATTGCCTCCGCATACGCCTCCAAGATCAATTCGCGGCCGGCCAGGGCGCTGACCATCATCAGCAGGCTGGAACAGGGCAAGTGAAAATTTGTCAGGAGCGCATCCACTACCCGGAACTTATAGGGCGGATAAATAAACAGGTCGCTGCGACCCTGTGCAGCCCCCACGGTGCCGTGGGCGTTGGCTGCCGCCACGGTTTCCAGCGTGCGCACGACGGTGCTGCCGACCGCCACAATCCGCCCCTTGGCCGCGCGGGTTTCCCGGATCAGCCGCGCGGCGACGGCGGGCACGGTGTAGCGCTCAGCATCCATGCGGTGTTGGTCAACTTCAGCAACGGTTACCGGCTTGAACGTGCCCGGTCCAACATGGAGCGTCACGGCGGCGCGGCGGACGCCGCGCTTTTCCAATTCCGCCAGGAGCGAAGCGCTGAAGTGCAGACCGGCCGTCGGCGCCGCCACGGCCCCGGGGTTGCAGGCATAAACCGTCTGGTAACGCGCGCTGTCCTCCGTGCGCCAGTAAGCATCGGAACGCGCGCGCTTGATGTAGGGCGGCAGGGGTGTCACGCCGTCGGTTTCAAGAATTTCCAGGAGTGGCCGCGCGTGCCGGAGCTGGAGTGTCACGCGCCCCCCTTCTTGCACCGCCAGAACTTCCGCCTGGACCTGGCCGGCCGCCAGTTCCAGTTGGGCGCCGAGTTTGGTATGCCGGGCGCGCAGGAGCGCGTCCCAGACATCGGGGGCGGTCTCCTCGATCAGCAGGATTTCCACATTTCCGCCCGTGCCGACTTTGCGCCCAAATAAGCGCGCGGGGATAACGCGCGTATCATTAACCACCAGCAGGTCGCCCGGGCGCAGAAACGCCGGGAGATCGGCCACCAGCCGGTGCGCGAATGCTCCGGTGGCGCGCTGAATGACCAGCATGCGGGACTGGGCGCGGTCCGGCAGCGGATGCTGGGCAATCAGTTCCGGCGGCAATTGGTATGAAAAATCGGAGGTTTGCATGAATATATCAAGGCACCAGAATTCAGAAGTCAGAATTTTGAATGAGGAAAGTCATGCAAAGAGCCGGAATTCAAAACTTCATCTTCCGGATGGCATACGCATGGGTGCTTCTTCCTGGATTCTGCATGCTGGCTACTGAAAATATTAAAAATACCTGTTGACTTACAATAAACGGTTGATTATTCTCTGGAAAGAAGAATTCACTAGTAATTGAATTGTTACAATTATTGGCCCGCTCAACCAACCACAAGGAGACCGACATCATGGAATGCATCTGGCGACGGATTTCGAAGCGTGCGTTTACCCTAGTGGAACTGCTGGTGGTTATTGCCATTATCGCACTGCTGGCCGGGTTGCTCCTGCCCAACTTGGGCGCCGTGCGCGAAAAAGCCCGCCGGGTAAACTGCCTTTCAAACCAAAACGGCCTCTGGAAAACTGTTTCCGCCTGGGGGCTTAATCCGGCCGACTCGTTCCGTCCGACCTTCCCGCCCGGTCATTTGGCCGGCCCTGACGGCGCCATTACCCTGGAAGGCGGTGTAACACCGGAAATGTTCATTTGCCCCACCGCTTCCGGTGATTTTGACATCAAACCCGCCGGCACGCTCAGGGAGATAACCGAGTCCAACAGTTGTTATAATTATTTTCCCGGCCGCGCTTCGGATGCCGGCGATAAAGTAATTTTTTGCGACATGAATGGGCCGAATTCTCATGCCGATGTTGCCACGTCCATGACCAATTGGGGCGGTAATCATTGTAAAAGCCCAAAATCCCCCACCGACAAACAACCGCAGGGCGGCAACATTGTTAAAGTGGCCGGTCAGGGCATGTGGGTGGATACAACCAATGTAGTCGGCGGCTCGGTTTGCATTACCAACGCGGTGGTGTCCAATGCGTTTGGTGGCGGCATAACCGGAACCAACATCCTGATGTATTAAGTCGGATTTAATTGTTAGACTTGACCGGGTCGGCGTCTCGATCTGCCGAAGATTCGGGACGCCGGCCTTTTTCATTATTGACAGCCGTATCCAACCTGCTAATTTTCGTAGCTTTGTACAGCCAGACTAAAACCTGCAGCGCCAGTTTTTGATAATATTTTCATAAATTAACCACTAAGATCGCATATAAAATCGGTGTTTTACCTTTTTGCTCTATGCGTTTTCTGCAGTTTAATGATTTTGAACATAACATAAATTCAATCAAATAAACGCAACAAACCAAGGAGAACCCCACGATGCCCGCCAAGCAAAAGACCACGAAAAACTTCAAGAACAAGAAATACGTGTATTTGTTCGGACCCGGCCGGAAGAATACCGAGGGCAATGCCAGCATGAAAAACCTGCTGGGCGGCAAGGGCGCCAACCTGGCGGAGATGTGCCTGCTGGGTCTGCCGGTGCCCGCCGGCTTCGCCATCAGCACCGAATGCTGTGTGGATTTCTTCAAAAACAAATCTAAATTCCCAGCCAGTTTGAAGAAGGAAGTCGAAACGGCGCTGGCCAAGACCGAAGCGCTGATGGGCATGAAGTTCGGCGACGTGCAAAACCCCTTACTGGTATCCTGCCGTTCTGGCGCGCGCAAATCCATGCCTGGCATGATGGAAACGGTGCTCAACGTCGGGCTTTGCTCCAAAACCATTCCCGGCTTGATCGCCAAAACGCAAAACGAGCGATTTGTCTACGATGCCTACCGGCGCCTGATCATGATGTATTCCGATGTCGTCATGGAAAAAGCCGAAGGCATCGAGCCGGCCGAAGGCCAGGGTATCCGCAAGCAGTTGGACGACATGCTCCATGCGGTCAAGCAGCAGAAAGGTTATAAATCCGACACGGATCTGACCGCCGCCGACCTCAAGACCCTGGTCGAAGAATTCAAACAACGCGTCAAGCAGGTGCTGGGCCAGCCATTCCCCGACGATGCCATGGAACAGCTTTGGGGCGGCATTGGCGCCGTGTTCAAGAGCTGGAACGGCAAGCGCGCCATCTCCTACCGGCGTATCGAGGGCATTCCCGACGAGTGGGGCACGGCGGTCAATGTCCAGGCCATGGTTTTCGGCAACATGGGGGACACCTCTGCTACCGGCGTGGCTTTCAGCCGCAACCCCGCCA
>CAYYBV010000223.1:2055-3526 GCA_964469675.1 uncultured Verrucomicrobiota bacterium | reverse complement strand
TGGCGCGCTATCACCGCCTGCGCGGTACGCCGACTTTCTTCCTGACCGGCACCGACGAGCATGGCCAGAAAGTGCAGCGGGCGGCGGAAAAGGCCGGAATCACACCTATTGCCCAGGCAGACCAGACTGTTGCGCGCGTCCAGGAACTATGGCAAAAACTTGAGATTACCAACGATGCTTTCATTCGCACCACCGAAGCGCGCCATATCGGGGTAGTCCAGCGCAGCCTGCAAAATCTTTATGAGCGCGGCGCGATCTATCGCGCTGAATATGACGGCTGGTATTGTACGACATGCGAAAGCTTCTGTACGGAATTGAATGTGCAGGACGGCAAGTGTGCCGATTGCGGGCGGACCCTCGAAAAAATCACCGAGTCAAATTATTTTTTTAAGATGAGCTCCTACCAGGAATGGCTGATACAGTACATCAAAGCTCACCCAAAATTCATACAGCCCGATTTCCGGCGTAACGAAACACTTGGTTTTTTGCAAAAGCCATTGAACGACCTGTGCATTTCCCGCCCCAAGAGCCGCTTAAATTGGGGTATTGAACTTCCCTTCGATCGCAATTTTGTCACCTATGTCTGGTTCGATGCCCTGATGAATTATGTCAGTGCCGCCGGTTATTTAACCGATACTGAATGTTTTAACAAATGGTGGCCGGCGTCTTGCCACCTGATCGGCAAAGACATCCTCACCCCACACACCGTCTACTGGCCTACGATGCTCAAGGCCCTGGATTTACCGTTGCCGGAAACTATTTTTGTCCACGGCTGGTGGTTAAGCGGTGGGAACAAAATGAGCAAATCGGCCGGAAACGTGGTTAACCCCATGGATATGCTGGAACGCTACGGCGTTGATGCTTTCCGTTATTTTTTAATGGCTGAAATGACCCTTGGTCAGGACTGCAGTTTTTCGGAAGAAGCATTCGTCCGGCGCTATAATGCCGATTTGGCCAACGATTTGGGTAACTTGTTAAGTCGCGTCATGAAACTGGTAACCAGTCATTGCGGCGGAAAGATACCGGCTGCTACGGCAAAAATTGAGGGCCCTGACGAAGCACTATTAAAGCAGGCCGTCCTGAACGCCGCCACGCGCATGGAAGCATGCCTGGATCAGATGCGCCTGGACCTGGGATTGGCGGCCGTGTGCGCCACTGTGCGGGAGGCTAACCGTTATCTGGAAAAACGTCAGCCTTGGACGCTTGCCAAACACGCGCAGCATGCCGAACTAAACACCGTTCTGTATTATGCAGTGGAAACATTGCGAATCGTCAGTGGTCTGCTCTATCCGGTCATGCCTGCCAAAATGCAGGAACTGCGCCAAGTTTTAGGGTTGGGCCTTGATGAACCTTCCTTGGGCCAACTGAAGATTTGGGGCAGGACGGCGGTGGACACGGCGGTGGGCGCCGCGGCGCCATTGTTTCCCCGTATCCAGGCCAGTCTCCCGGTCCAAGCTTCCGGAACTGCCCC
>CAYYBV010000223.1:0-2045 GCA_964469675.1 uncultured Verrucomicrobiota bacterium | reverse complement strand
AATATGCGGACTTTGCCAAGCTCCACCTGCGAACGGGGACCGTGCGGGCGGCTGAAAAAATTGAGGGCGCCGACAAACTCCTGTGCTTGCAGGTTGAATGCGGCGCGGAAAAGCGCCAGATCGTTGCCGGTATCGCACTTTATTATAAACCGGAAGAGTTGGTCGGCAAAACCGTAGTTATCGTGGCTAATTTGAAACCGGCTAAAATCCGGGGCGTTGAATCCCAGGGCATGCTTTTGGCCGCGTCCGGCGCCGGTCAGTTGCGCCTGGTGACGGTGGATGGAGAGCTGCCGTCCGGTGCCGTGGTAAAATGACCATGCCGGAAACCTTAATGGCTGCGCCAGTTTTTTTAAACAACCAGGTCAACACCAAAAGTTTCACCCGTCGGCGTAATGCTCGCCAGCCCTTTGCACGAAGCTTCTACCGGGCATGCCAGAATGGCATAATCGTATTTAAGCTTGCCCCTTGCCGACAACCACCGATATGTCGGCAGACCTTGAAATCGACCGCGTTCGACTGCCTTGCGCAACCCTTCAGGGAAAGGGCTGTTGCTGAATTCCATACCACGGGCCAGTGTCTTCCCATTCCAGGGCGCGGTTTGGCGTCCACGGTTTTCCTCCCAGATACCAAGCCAGGGAAAATCAGCACGATGCCAAACATAGGCTACCATCACGCCAAGCCGCGGATTCAAGGCGCTGAACCAGGCATGCTCTTGTTTGGGGTTCATCAGATTGGAAGCAAAATCACTGTAGGGTGGCCGGCCGATTATGCGCAAGTCAACTCGTCGCTTGACCCCCGGGCCAAAAGGCCAGATGAAGGGGCGGTCAGCCTGAAGGCGTTGCCGCTTGCCGAATTCACCCGGGAAAGTATGCCCTTTCGAGGCCGATGCGTCAAAAATCGTCACGCCGGGCTCCGCAAACGGCGGACCAAAAGTCACATGCTGGCACATTGTGAACGGAACATCACAGCGGGCCAGATTCACCACTACTTCGCGTATGCGCGCAATGGACGACCCTGCATCGATCGTCACGGTCCGCGCAAAGCGCATACGGGCGATTGGCAGGACACATCCGTATTGAAAGACCAGGCGCCGCGCCGTAACCTTGCGTTTTAAAACCTGCCAACGTATCACAGGTGCTTCACCGTGGCAGCCAAGCCCGGCTTTGCCCTCCGCCGGCGACGGCCCACCAAACGCGCCCAGGCACAGGTTGTGCCCGGCAATGCAGGCCAACAATTTGGCGCCAAACCGCTTGGCATCCTGCTTCCGATAGGCATTGGGTTCAATGGACTTCCAAATTGGGACCCAGTAAGGGTTGTTCGCTTTATGTCCTCGCACCTGCAAGCCAGCTATGTGACCACCGCCGGCCATTATGAACAACGACAGTTTGTCGGTGCTCAATTCCCATCCTTGCCGGCCGTACATTGTTTTAGAAATAATATGCATGCGCCCCTCCTTGTTGGCATTGTTGACTAAAACCAGGGCGCTGGCAACTTGGCCGTCAGGCAGCGCCGCCGTATCGTGTAATTCCTACGGACTGAATCTGATCGGTGCAAAATAGCGTGGCAAATGAAAATTCAGTTCGGGCCCCATCGGTGACCAGGAAGCCCAGTGCGGATGGGATGTTTGATCGCCGCATTTATAAAAATTGGCACGCCAAATTTGGCCGGGAATTATCCCCAGGGGGCCAAGATAGTTTTCAAAAATCTTAAAGGGGATGAAATATTCAATGCGCCATTCCGTGTCCGCCTCAATTTCCGGATTAACGGTTTGCGGCAGGGAATGAAAAATCACCACCTGGCCGCCCAACTCGGGCGGCACTGGCGTAAAAACCGGCTTGGCACTCGCTGAACCCTTGACTTCGCAATGATACAAAAGCAGCGTGCCGCCACAATTTATTTCGAAATTGAAATACCCGCATCCCGCCCGAGGCTCCACGAAAAATTCCACACAACTGTCCGTGCAGACGCTGGCTTGGTATTTGGTTTGCACGCAGCGGACGTATTTGTCGGAAACCCGGAAAAATACAAACAGGCCATCATCCTGG
>CAYYBV010000222.1:2548-3527 GCA_964469675.1 uncultured Verrucomicrobiota bacterium | reverse complement strand
ATGTTCAAGTCCTTGCCGATTCGCTGCAACCGTTTCGGGATCGAGCCCGAACTTACGGCCAAATTTGCCAAATGCGGCTGTCGCATTTACGAGGTGCCAGTTTCCTACCGCGGACGGACCTACCAGGAAGGCAAAAAAGTAACTTGGTGGGACGGCTGCAAGGCTTTTTTTGTGATGTTCTACTTTCATGTGGTGGACGATCTTTACAACGAGAAATATGGGCATGCCATTCTGCACCGCCTGTTTAATACGCGACGTTTTAACCTGTGGATGGCCGATGCCATTCGGCCTTGGATCGGCAAGGATGTCATGGAAATCGGCGCCGGCATGGGCAATTTGAGTCGGCTTTTAATTCCGCGCCGCACCTATGTGGCCAGTGATATTGATCCCTGGCATTTGTCCTATCTGGCGAACCTCTTCAAAGGCAATGACCGGGTTGCGGTTGCGCGTATCGATGTGGGGCGTCGGGAAGATGTTGCCGCCTATACCGGCAAGTTCGATACGGTGGTGTGTTTGAATGTGCTGGAACATATGGCCGATGATCACACGGCCCTGATCAACATGCGATCCATGCTCACACCGGGTGGGCAGTTGTGTTTGTTAGTGCCCCAAATGCCGAAACTTTATGGGACCATGGATAAGGTCTTGGGATATTGTAGGCGTTATACCAAGTCGGAATTGCGCCGCAAATTGGAAACGGCTGGGTTTGAGGTTATGGCACTTTATGCGTTCAACCGGGTTTCGGTGCCGGGCTGGTGGTGGAACGGCAAGATTATGCGCGATAATGAATTCAGCAAGTGGCAGTTGAAAATCTTTGACATGACCATCTGGCTTTGGCGCCGAATTGACCGTTTCCTGCCGTGGCCCGGACTTTCACTGGTGGCCATCGGGCGCAAAGCAAGCTGAATATTTGATTGAGGATTTCGCTTGGAACCAAGCTCTCATTTTGGCGCGGAAACGCTCGTTAAAAAAAAGCGCA
>CAYYBV010000222.1:1048-2538 GCA_964469675.1 uncultured Verrucomicrobiota bacterium | reverse complement strand
TTTATGCGTGGCCCCGGTAATGTGTTTATTGATGGTGTGGTTGACGCCGCCTTTTCAAGTTGCTGATGAGTATGTGCATTATGCCCGCAGCTACCAGGTTTCCGATGGTCAATGGTATGGGGTCAAGTTTGACCGGCGAGTTGGCGGCTTTATTCCGGTCAGTCTCCTCAAAACCGCTGGCGCATTTGTTAATATGCCTTTTCAGCCGCAGCAGAAATTAAACTGGTCTTTGTGGCGCCAAACTTGGTCAATTCCGCTTTGCTCGGAACAACGTTTTGCAATTGACTTTGCCGGTGCGGGATTCATGCCCCCTTATGCTTATCTCCCACAGGCTGGGGTTATGCGCGTTGGAACGCTTTTGAACAGTGCGCCCATTTTATTGTTTTATCTGGGACGTTTGGCAAATGCTTTGGTCTGGTGTTTGTGCGTTTATCTGGCGGTGCGCCTTATCCCGACCGCGCCCTGGTTGTTGACCGCATTGGCCCTGGCGCCCATGTCCGTTTTTCAGGCGGCTTCATTAAGCTATGATGCATCCATTAACAGCCTGGCCTTCCTGTTCCTGGCGCTCATCCTGCGGCGCGCCTTGGCGACTGATTGTTGCGTGCGCTGGAAAGATTTTTTGATTTGGATGCTGCTCATCGTTGCCATTGCCGTATCAAAACCTTTTTATGCCTTACTGGCGTTGCTTGTCTTTGTCGTGCCGCCGCCATGTTCCGCAAAAAGATTTCACTATGCCAAAATGGCTTTGTTTGTTGCCGTTGTGATTGTGGCTTGCCTTGGCCTGTGGACCAAAGCAAAATCAAATTATTTGACTTACGAAGAGTATAACCCGGCCTTTAGGGACACGCAGGCGCTCATGCCCGGAGCCAATCCGTCCTTGCAGGCCCAGTATCTGTTGGGCCATCCAGTGGCTTTCTTGCGGGCCGCTGCGATGGCATTTTTAAATCGGGACAGGTACGCAGAATGGGTCGGGAAATTGGGGTGGCTCGACACGTCTTTTCCCGTCTGGTTTTACTTTGGTTTCGGGTTGCTGGTGCTGTTCCTCGTTGCCACCGATCATGCGCCCGGCGCGCGCATTAGCATGTGGCAGCGCGCTTGGCTGGCGGCCATTGCTGTTCTGGCGGTTGCTGCGGTGTGTGCCTCGCTTTACCTGATATTTTCGCCCGTTGGCGCCCAGTCGATACGTGGTATTCAGGGCCGGTATTTTATCCCGATCATGCCGCTGCTCTTGATTGCGCTGCATGGCAGTATCATCCGTATGTCCCCGGCATGGCTTGCGCGATTAGTGCCGATCATTTTGATCATGGTGCAGGTGATGACCATCACGGTCGTCTTGCGGCGTTATTATTTTTGATCGCCGGGTATGGGGGCAATATCACTGCCGCCAATGGCATCCCCTGGGGGGCCTGGCTTTAAAATTGTCCGGCAAAACGCCGGCTTGCCCAACCGTCCGTGGCCCATAGCCTGCGGCCCGGGGATCCCGCGGGATC
>CAYYBV010000222.1:489-1038 GCA_964469675.1 uncultured Verrucomicrobiota bacterium | reverse complement strand
CGGGGGTGCCGTTAGGGTTGTTCTTGGGGGGTATTTTTTTTTGTTGGCCGGGGTCGGGGGGGGGGGGGGCAATATCACTGCCGCCAATGGCATCCCCTGGGTTCAAATTGACCGGCAAAACGCCAGCTTGCCTTGCCGTCCATTGCATACAACCGACGGCCCGGGTATCCCACAGGATACCCGGGCCGCTTTCGACATCGATGGCACAGCGTGTTGGACGCGCCTGCCATTATGTGGCTTGGTTCTTTTTCAAGAAATATTGCAGGAGTTCGATCGGGAAAGGGAAGACAATGGTGGAGTTTTTTTCGGTGGCAATTTCCGTCAGTGTCTGCAAGTAACGCAATTGCACGGTAACCGGTTGAACCGCCATGATGTCTGCGGCATCCTTTAATTTTGCGGAAGCCTGGAATTCACCGTCGGCGTGGATGACCTTGGCGCGGCGTTCACGCTCGGCCTCGGCCTGTTTGGCTATGGCGCGCTTCATGTTTTCGGGCAGGTCCACGTCCTTGACCTCGACCGCGCTAACCTTAACGCCCCAGGGATCCGTGC
>CAYYBV010000222.1:0-479 GCA_964469675.1 uncultured Verrucomicrobiota bacterium | reverse complement strand
GCGCTCGTCAATGATTTTTTGCAGTTTCTGGTTAATCTTCTCGCGGTTGGAGAGCAGGTCATCAAGCTCGTGCTCGCCCAGGATGGAGCGCAGTGTCGTCTGGCCCATCTGTGATGTGGCATAGAGATAGTCCTCCACGGCGATGATCGCCTTGGATGGTTCGAAAACCTGGAAATACATTACCGCGTTTACCTTGACCGATACGTTGTCCTTGGTTACCACTTCCTGAGGCGGCACATCCAGGGCCACCGTGCGCAGCGTGACCTTGACCATTTTTTCGAACATGGGAATCAGCATGATCAGACCAGGTCCGCGCACGCCGACAAAGCGGCCCAGGCGGAAGACCACTCCGCGCTCGTATTCTTTCAGGATTTTAATCGTGTTGACGGCGAGAAAGAAAATAATAACTATGACCGCAATTAACGCCGAACTCATGGTGTGATCCTCCTTTGAATTAGAAGTCAGAAGTCAGAGGTCAG
>CAYYBV010000221.1:0-3533 GCA_964469675.1 uncultured Verrucomicrobiota bacterium | reverse complement strand
AAACGCCGTTGCGCATGCGGCCGCGCGCGCGGAGCGGACCATGGCCGCCAGGGCCCGGGCGCCAGGCGGCAATGTCCAGACTTCATCCACGGCCGGGTGCAGGGTCCAGAGGTCCTTGAGTTTGGGCTTGACCAGCATGATCAGCCGCGCGGTCGGATTAACGCGCCGCCAGGCCTGGATCGCCGGCATGGTCATGATACTGTCGCCCAACCAATTGACGCCAACGATCAGAATGGCTTTGCCGCTTCGTTCAGCGGAAGCAGATTCGAGAGATGCATGCATTGAAATCCTCCACCCCGCTCAAGAGTTCGATTTCCACGCGCAGAAAATAGATTGGCACATCCTGTCGCTCGATTTTCGGGAAGCGCACGGCATCCTTTTCCGTTGTGATAATTACGGAGGCCTGCTGTTTTTTGGACTTATTAATCAGATTAATGATTTCCTGCTGGGTATAGCGGTGGTGATCGGCGAAGCGTTTTAAATAAACCATGATGCCGCCCCGCCGGATGATTTCAGACTCAAACCCTTCCGGGCTGGCGATGCCGGAAACGAGCGCCACAGTCCGCCCTTTCAGAAAGTCCAGGTTCTGGCGTTCGCCGGTATAGACATTTTGCAAGTATTTGGGGCGGTGGGCGCATTCGGAAATTTCAGCCGTCGGATTCAAAGCTTGCAAGCGGGCCTTGAGCGCGTCCATGTCCTTGCCGGTGGACTTGGTGATAAAAATGAAATCGGCCCGCCGGATGTTGCCGATTGATTCACGCAAAAGCCCGCGGGGCAGGCAGTAGCCGTTACCGAACGGGTTTGTGCTGTCCACGAGCACGATTTCCATGTGGTGCTTTAAGGCGCGGTACTGGAAGCCGTCGTCCAGGACCAGTGTGTCACAGTGCAGTTTGTCAATGGCATAGCGCCCACTTTTGACGCGGTCCTTGTCAACCAGCACGGCCACGTTGCGCAGGTTGGTGGCCAGCATATAAGGCTCGTCGCCGCTCATGGCAGAATCCAGCAGGAGCTCTTTGCCGTCGGAAACGACGCGCGGCGCGCGGCGCCGCTCGCGACCGGTGATTTGATCCACAAGCCGTTTCCAAAAACTATGTTCCACTTTTTTATAGCCGCGGCTCAATATCGCCACCGTGCGGCCCTCTTTTTGAAGTGCGCGGGCAAATACCTCAACCACCGGGGTTTTGCCGGTTCCGCCCACCGTAAGGTTGCCGATGCTAATTACCTGGCAGCCCAGGGTGTGGTGGCGGAAAATACCCTTGTCGAATAGGAAGTGGCGGCCGGCCACCAGCGCTTTATAGATGTGCGCCAAATGCTTCAAGACGCAACGCAGGCCCTCGGCCCAGCGCCCTGGGCGTTGGCCATTGATCACGGAGAGAAAATAGCGTTCCAGTTTTTCTTTGCGGTTGAGTCCCACAAGCTTCCTTTCCTTGTCCGTAATGTAATTTGCCGGCCGGCCATTATCCCAATACGGCGCGGATGCGGCGGATGCCGGCGCTGGAGGCTTCTTCTTTTTGAATCTTGAAGCGGACGAGCTCGGCCGTATTTTTTACGTGGGGCCCGCCGCAAACTTCCTTTGAAAATTCGCCGATGGTAAAGACCTTGACTTGTTCGCCGTATTTGGCCGTGAAAATGGCCGTGGCGTTCAATTTCTTTGCTTCCTCCAGGGTCATCACATCCATAGTGATCGGCAGGGCTTTTTGAATCTGCGCGTTGACCAGCGCTTCCACTTGCGCGAGTTCTGCGCTCGTCAGCTTGGCGGGATGTGAAAAATCGAACCGCAGCCGTTCGGCCGTGATATTGGAACCCTTCTGCTGGACGTGCGGTCCGAGCACGACTTGCAGGCTCTTGTGCAAAAGATGCGTGGCCGTGTGCAGGCGCGTGGTGGCCTCCGAGTTATCGGCCAGTCCGCCCTTGAACACCTTGTCGGCGCCTTGTTTGGACACCTCCTGGTGCCGGGAAAAAGCCTTTTCAAAACCAGCTTTATCCACGGTGAGCCCTTGCTCCCGGCAGATTTCCTCCGTGAACTCGACAGGGAACCCGAAAGTGTCGTACAGCCGGAAGGCGACGCGCCCCGCCAGCACAGTTTGATTGTGCGTCTTGATTTGCGTCAGGACTTTTTCAAGTTCTTCCAGTCCCTGGGTGAGCGTCTTTTCAAATTTTGCCTCCTCATTTGCAAGTTCGCGCACAATGAGATCGCGTCGGCGTTCCAGTTCCGGATAGGCCTTTTGATAAGTGGCCACGATGCTTTCGGCCACCGTCTTGGAAAACCCGCCGGGCAGGCCGATCTTCTTGGCGTGCCGCACGGCGCGGCGAATAAGCCGCCGGAGCACGTATCCTTGTCCAAGGTTGCTGGGTTTTACCCCTTGCTCATCACCCAGGATAAACACAGCGCTGCGCAGGTGATCGGCAATCACCCGGAAAGCGCGGGTGACATCGTCCGATTCCTCGATATGTTTGCCAGATCCATCCGCCAGGGCCGCGATGATTGGCGCAAACAGCTCGGTCTCATAGACCGAACGCTTGCCCTGTAACATGGCGATCGTGCGTTCGACGCCCATGCCGGTGTCCACATTAAACTGGTTTAATGGGCCATAGGCGCCATCGGCCTGCTTGTTATACTGCAGGAAAACGTCGTTCCAAATTTCAAAATATTTACCGCAACCGCATCCGGGGCGGCAACTTGGGCTGCAGGGGTGCTTGAGTGTATCCACGAACATTTCGGTATCTGGTCCGCAGGGACCGGTCTGGCCGGCCGGTCCCCACCAGTTGTCCGTCCGGGGCAGGAAAAAAATGCGCGTCTCGGGAATGCCGAGTTTTTTCCAGATTGCGAAGGATTCCTTGTCCGGTGCCACTTGGGTATCACCCTCAAAGACCGTGACGTAAAGATTGGCCGGATCGAATCCCAGGCAGGTCTTTGAAGTTAGAAACTCGAATGACCAGGCGATGGCCTCCGTTTTGAAATAATCGCCCAAAGACCAATTGCCCAGCATCTCGAAGAACGTCAGGTGCCCGGCGTCGCCGACGGCGTCGATGTCGCCCGTGCGGATGCATTTTTGGACATTGCATAGCCGCCGACCGGCGGGATGCGTTTCGCCCAGCAGGTAGGGCACCAGGGGATGCATCCCGGCGGTTGTGAAGAGCACGGTGGGATCGTTTTGCGGGATCAGGGAGCTGCCCGAAATCAAGGTGTGCCCCTGTTTACGGAAGAATTCCAGGTAAAGTATTTTAAGTTCGTCGGCAGTCATGGCGGAATTTTTGATTTCGGATTTCTGATCGCGGATTGAATAAAAACTATGCACCACAGATTACAGGCACGGATACTTCTGACTCAAATGAAATCAATCTTCTATAGCCGCGCCACGCAGGGGCGCGTTTCCATTTAGGTCTGTCGTCCGTCGTCTGTCATCTGTCGTCTGATCATACGGCCGGCGCCGCTTTCATCCTTTCCTTGATCTTTGCGATCAGTTTATTCTGCATTTCCGGGTTGGTCTTGATCAGCTCGACGGCCGATTCGCGGCCCTGGCCGATATGTT
>CAYYBV010000220.1:0-3536 GCA_964469675.1 uncultured Verrucomicrobiota bacterium | reverse complement strand
GACCCGTCGGCGCTCCTCAAGCGGCCCGTAGCGCAGTGCCTGCCGGTAAAGCGGCCAGAGGACAAAGGCGGAATTATTGCCTTCCATGGATTTGCGCCCCCAGAACGGCCAGAAATACAGGCGGTCCACCTCGCCGGAACTCCATTGGAAAAGCGGCCAGGGGCAGTTCACTTCGCCTTTTTGGGCGCCCTTGGAAAACCGGGTCAGGGGCGGCGCGAACATCCAGGTTTCCTGGTCAGTCAGCTTGAGATGGCAGGCCAATGGAAACAAGATATAGCCCCTACAGGAAGAATTCGGATAATTATATTTGGCCGCAGACCAAAACGGCCAGAGGATAAAACGCTTTTCATAATCCGTGCTAAAGCGGGTTATCCCATAAACCGGCAAGACGCGAAAGCGGTCATGCCCGCCGCCCCAGGTATAGGAAATAATCGGCCACAACCACGAGCGGGTTTCCGCCGCATTGGTCCGGTTATACATCATCAGCGGAAACAGCACAAAGCGCGTTTCATCCCATCCTAAAAAATCGCGAATGACACCGCCGAACGGGACGACTGCCAGATAGCGCTTGCCGTCCAGTCCGCGCTCCTGAAAATATAACGGGAAAAGGCAAAGCCGATAGCGCCCGGCCGGGTCGGTCACATCGTAATCGTTCCAGTACAAAAGCACCATGAATTGCCACATACTCTGGTCGTCAATCCGCTTATTGGTCCAAATCGGCCAAAGCAGATTATCCTCGTGGAACTGATGAGCGGGATCGTCCAGCGAACTGTAGAGCGGATGCGCTGCCCAGAACAACTGGCCGCCGGGCGCCTGCTTCCATTCCAGGAGCGGCCCCAACGCCCGCCAGCGCGCTTGGCCAAACACATCCGTGTCACGCGAAAACAAAGGCGCCAGATCTATGTCGGCGGCACCGGACAGCATGGCGGCAAAAAAAACCACTGCCAAAACAACAAGCCGCACATGGTGTACCAAGTTCATGGGGCAGGACTATAGCAAACCCCCGGCCTTTGCCATAGCAACGAATTACTGAAATTTTGCATGCCTACCAGCATTAACATCATTTTGACCAACCAATCCGGCGAGGCGGGAAGGAGTCCTGCGAAAACGCCGAGGGGCGCCCAGCGTTTAGAATTGGTGGACGCGGTCTTTGATGGCCTTGGTTTCCGCGCCCGCCACCCGGCCTTGTGTATGCAAGGCAATATTATAGAGCACGCCAATTTCCAACAGGGAAATGACCAGGCTGGAGCCACCCGCACTGATGAACGGCAGGGGCAACCCCTTGGTCGGCAGGAGACCGATGACCACCCCGATATTGATAACAGCCTGCAAGGTGATCATCAGGGTTATGCCGAACGCCAGCATCCGCCCGAACGTATCCGGCGCACGCAGGCTGATTCGCAAACCGCAGAAAAAAACACCGGCGAACATCAGCACCACGGCCAGAGTGGCCACTAGGCCCAATTCCTCGCCGATAATGGCAAAAATAAAATCAGTGTGCGCCTCCGGCAAATAGTAGTGCTTTTGGATACTGCCACCCAGCCCCACCCCCAAGGGCCCGCCGGCAATGAAGGCATTGATCGCGCTAAGCAGCTGGAAGGAATATGTCTGCGCATACTGTTCCGGCTTTAAGAAAGCCACAATCCGGTGGAGGCGCACAGGATCACGCATAACGGCCGCGGCGAACCCGCCGAAACCGATAACGGCAAATATGGCCAGGTAAACCAAGCGTGTGCCACCCGCATACAGAATGGCCAAGCCCACCACACCGCAAAGCAACGCCGTGCCAAAATCAGGCTCCTTGAAAATCAAACCGGCCACCAGCCCGATGATACATAAAGGCACCAATGCGCCCCTCCAGAATTCGTACACGTGCCATTTTTCGCGCGCCAGCCACCAGGCCAGCGCCAGGATCAGGGCCAACTTGGACAATTCCGACGGCTGAATGCTGAAGATCCCGATATGAAACCAGCGCCGACTGCCGCCGATCTTGGAGCCGATGCCGGGGATTAGCACCAGCATCAGGAGCACAACCGATACCGCGAGGCCAAACAGTGCCAGGGGACGCCAGTAATGGTAGTCAATTTTACAGGCCAGCCAGCCTGCAATCGTGGCCAACAGCAGCCACGCCACTTGACGCTTGACGAAATAATTAGGGTCGCCGTAAAGCTCGTCGGCCTTGATGCCGCTGGTGCTGGCCAGCATAACAATGCCCAAGCCAAGCAACAGCAAAACTATGAGAATTAAAACGGTGGGAGTTTTCCACATTACCCGTCTCGGTCATCCGGGCAGATTAAACAGATAAAGCACACATTGGCCGCAACCAGCCAAAACCCGTTTCAGGGAATCTTAAGCTGTTGCCCCACCTTAAGCGTGCGATTGGCGCCAAGCTGGTTAAGCTCAACGATTTCATCCACAGTCACCACATAAAGCTGGGCAATCGAATTGAGATCTTCGGTCTTGCCGTCAATTTTTTGGACAGTGTGGGTAATGCCCGAATTTGAGATGGGCTTGGAAGGCGCCGCCGCCGCGACCGGAGCAACCGGGGCCGATGCCGGAGTCACCGCGGAAGGAGTTTCCACGTTCGGCGTCACCGCAGGGGTCTCCGCTGGGGCAACCGTGGTCACCGCCGCCGCGGCAGGCACAACCACGGGAGCAGCCGTTGCTTCAGGAATAGTCAGCTTCTGACCAACTTTCAACTTGTCGCCCTGGAGTTTATTAGCCTCGCGCAAGGCACTGATTTTTGTGCCGCATTTCTGCGCAATTTTGGAAAGGCTATCCCCCGACACAACTACATACTCTTTACCGGCAACAGGCGTGAGTGCCGCGCCGGCTTGCGCGGACGCAGGCGCCAACGGCTCCGCTGGCGCGGCCGCCGACTTTGCCTTGGCGGACTGTTTGGCCGGGGCCGATTTAATTTTAAGGTGTCCCGGCAGCAACAACTTCTGACCGACGCGCAGTTTGTTGGGGTCGGACATCTTGTTAAGATCAATAATCTCGCTCCGGGAAATTCCATACTGCTTGGCAATGCACCCCAGCGAGTCGCCGGACCGCACAACATATTCTGTCGTTTCAGCAGACTTGGGCAATTCTTTGGATACGGACTTAACCGCCGGCGCCTTCTCGGCCGTGGAAGGCGGCGGGTAATTTACGGATTCCTTGGTGGTGGGCGGCATGGTCGGCGTCACCGCTGACGGCGGCGTGCCCGTTCGGCTCGTGGTGCCGCACCCCTGGATAAAGAATAAAGACCCGAGGGCGGCGCAGTGCAACATAACAATCACGGTAATCAACAGAGCCGACGTTTTCATCATTCCTCCTATGCGTTCATGAGACCTGTTGTTAAATAAATGCATTAGACAAGAATATATTAACATTCAGAATGTATGTCAATTTATAAAATTTGCCATTAGCATCCCATAGCCACAGCTATGGGTCACTCCAACGGGTCCATGGATAGCTCATTGCCAAAGGCAACAGAAATGGTAATAATGCAGTCAACAACCGACCATGACTCTCTTTGATATTGTTCATGTCAA
>CAYYBV010000219.1:559-3549 GCA_964469675.1 uncultured Verrucomicrobiota bacterium | reverse complement strand
CCCGGAAGAATTCCATATCCTTCGGGTTGGAAGCGGCAAATCCACCCTCAATATAATCAACGCCAAACGCATCCAACTGCAGGGCCAACCGGATTTTACCGGCAACGGAAAGCGAAACACCTTCGCCCTGCATGCCGTCACGCAAAGTCGTATCATAGATCTGCACATTATTATTCATTGGCACCCCAAATCATTTCCGACGAACGCTGGGTTTGAGCGCCGACTTGCCGCGCACCGCGCCGGGCTTGTCCAATCGAAACACCTTATGCAGGGCAATCATGGCTTTATCGGCCAACGCTTTGCGGATGATTACCGAGATTTTGATCTCCGAGGTCGAAATCATGAGAATATTGACACCGTGTTCAGCCAGCGTCTTGAACATCTGGAAGGCAACGCCCGAATGACCGCGCATGCCAACCCCAACAATGCTGATCTTGGCAATATCCGCATCCACGCTCACGGCATGCGCGCCCGCATTTTTGGCCGCGGCCTGCACCACACGCCGCGTCTTGGCCAAATCCTCCTCGGGCACGGTAAACGAAATATCCGCGCGACCCCGGGCGCTGATATTCTGGACGATCATGTCGATATTGATACTGGCGCCGGCCAAATTCTTGAATAGTCGCGCGGCCACACCGGGCCGGTCGGGCATGCCCGCCAGGGTTATTTTGACCTCGCCTTTATCCGCCGAAACGCCCCGGACAACGATATCTTCCATACTCTTGACCTCTTCTTTTACGATGGTTCCCGATGCCTTTGAAAAACTGGACAACACTTCCAACTGCACACCATATTTCTTGGCAAACTCGACCGACCGCGACACAAGCACATTAGCGCCCAGGCTGGCCAGTTCGAGCATCTCATCATACGCGATTTCGTCAAGCTTGCAGGCTTTTTTGACGATGCGCGGATCAGCCGAATAAACCCCTTCAACATCCGTGAAAATCTGGCAGCGGTCGGCCTTCAACGCGGCCGCCAAAGCCACCGCGGTGGTATCCGAGCCACCCCGACCCAAGGTCGCAATATCATGCTTCGGCGTCTGCCCTTGAAATCCGGCCACGATCACGATTTGACCGGCTTTCAAATGCTTTTTGATCCGTCCGGGGTTAATTCCCATGATCTTGGCCTTGCGATGCATGGCATCCGTGAAAATGCCGGCCTGGGGACCAGTCAGCGAAATAGCGTCCGCCCCCATTGCATGCAAAGCCATGGCCAGCATGGCCACGGAAACCTGTTCCCCCGTGGACATGAGCATATCCATTTCCCGATCGCTGGGCGTGGTGCTAATCTGATGTGCAAGCTTGATCAGATCATCCGTGGTATCCCCCATCGCGCTGACAATTACCACGACCTGATTGCCAGCTTTTTGAGTTTCCATAATCCGGGCCGCTACGCGCCGGATGCAGGAAGCATCCGCCACCGAGCTGCCGCCATATTTTTGAACGATTAAACCCATACAAAAAACTCCATCCGGGTTAGTTGCCCGCCCTCACATGTATATTACCCAAAAGCCGATAAAAGCGACCGCTGATTACAAGCGCACAACCAACCGCATGACCGGATCAGCCCATAACCGCAGAACAAGCAAAGCCCTCTTATTTTCCGCCACAAACACCGGCACCACAACTGCGGAAGCACAATTTAATCGCCGCAACGCAGGCAGGCGGCACTAAAAATCTTCAATCCGGAACCGAACGGTTTTGGCACCCACGACCGGCAGCGTGTCCAACTCATCCAAGGCCGACTGGAAAGCTTTTTCTTTGGCATGATGCGTAATAATGATGACCGAAACCTGCCGGCTTGTTACATTTTCCTTCTGCAGGACCGAGGCAATACTGATACCATGCCGCCCTATAACGGTTGCAATCTGGCCAAACACACCGGGTTTATCAAGCAGGGTCAGGCGCAGATAATAGCGCGCGGTGGTCTCCCCAACCGCTCGCACTTTGCCATTGGGGTTATAGTTGACGAATCCCGGCGCACGCCGCGCGGCATGGCAAGCCAAATTGCGCGCCGCATCCACCACATCGCTCAAAATTGCGCTGGCCGTCGGATCGCATCCAGCGCCCTTGCCATAGCAGAGCACATCGCCGACCTCGTCGCCTTCGATCAGCACGGCGTTGAACACGCCACTCACCGAGGCAATAATATGTTGCGTGGGCACAAGCGTAGGACAGACACGAACCGCCACGTCGCCATTCTCCTGCTCGATAACGGCCAGCATCTTGATGCGGTATCCCAGCTCAAGCGCATAACGCAGATCAAGCGCATCCAACCCCCGGATACCCTCCACAGCAACCGCACTCATCGGCACGTTAAACCCATAAGCCAGCGAAGCCAATATGACCGCCTTGTGTGCCGTATCAACCCCATCAACATCCAGCGCGGGGTCCGCCTCGGAAAATCCAGCTTTCTGGGCCTCCTTTAGCGCCGTCGCGAATGACATGCGGTTTTGCTCCATGCGCGTCAAGATATAATTACAGGTGCCATTCAAGATGCCATAAATACTATGGATGTGATTGGACACCAAGCCCTCGCGCAAAGATCTAATCACCGGAATGCCGCCCCCCACGCTGGCCTCAAAAAAAATATCCGTCCGGTTAGTTTCCGCCAGCTTGAACAGTTCCGCGCCGTGCTCGGCCAGGAGCGCCTTATTGGCTGTCACCACCGGCTTACCACACCGCAGGGCTTGGACAATCAAATCCCGCGCCGAATTCAACCCGCCGATAAGCTCGACGACTATATCAACATCGGGACTGGCAACCACCGCCGCAGCGTCGCGGGTCAGGACCCCGGGCGGCACACTGATGCCACGGTCGCGCGCAATATCAATATCGGCTATGCGCCGCAATTCCACTTTGAGCCCCGTCCGGTTTTCGAGCAGGCCCTGATTTTTTTGAAGCCCCATGACCACACCGGTGCCCACCGTGCCGAACCCCAGCAAACCTATACCCACAGTTTTCATTCAGATTTATTCCTGGCCGCTACCA
>CAYYBV010000219.1:0-549 GCA_964469675.1 uncultured Verrucomicrobiota bacterium | reverse complement strand
TGACGAAAATGCTGTAAAAAGCAATAAAAATAGCAGTTCATCAGTGGCTTGCAAGCGAAATAACAGCCTGTATGTAAATGCAACGCCAAAAGCATAGAGCCTGATGATTCGGATACCACCGTCCGACCATTACAGCCGCAGGCAGGCACGGGGGAGCCCTGGGCGCCAACAATGCAGATTGGCGCAAATCACACGCAATCTGTTTTACCCAATCCGTGCCGCTTCGTCCATAATCCACGAAAAACACCGCCCTGGCGAATGCGGCGGAAAGTTACTTGCTTAAAACCAAGACGGCAAACATCATAAGGCATTAGGGAGAAGAAAAAATATGGCAACTAAAAAAAACAGGCTGTCGCGGATCACGCGCCAGCCTGTTTTGCCTTAATGATTACACGATATTATGGAATCAACGGAATTGTGCGCGCCGGCGCATAGCCCGCGCGTGAGCGCCAGATCGTCCAGACGCCGTCAGGCGCCACCATGGCCATGTCGTCCATCCGGGTGCCGGCCATGTCGTTAGCCAACGGCGTAGCCCCAGCCACATAAAGC
>CAYYBV010000218.1:1320-3549 GCA_964469675.1 uncultured Verrucomicrobiota bacterium | reverse complement strand
CTGTTTTGGGCTGAGCAATGGCGCGAACTCGGTCATGCTGGGCACGAGATGATCCACGTCAATGATGTCCGCCCCAGTCCGGATCATGTCGGGCAGGATCGCCTTGGTGTTGCCACAGATGTGCAGCTTGGCCTTAGCGCCCAAACGGTGAATGTGCCGCACCATGCGCCGCTCCCCTTCCCAGGCAAACTTTCGGTAAAGATCCGGCCCGATCTGCGAACAGAAAGCGTCGCCGATCCCGATGGCATGCGCGCCGGCTTGCACCTGGAGCGTAATGAAATCCAACATGCTGGACACGATGACTTCAATCGCTTTCATAACGGTGTCCGGGTCATCGATAAAATCCATGGCCGCGCTGGAAACACCGCGCAAGTCGGCGTATTCGGCCACCGGGCCCTCCACCCAACCAACAATGAAGTAACGACCACCGACAAGTTTCTTGAATTCGCGGATTTCGTTGATTCGATTGACCGGGCGTTGATGATCGAGAGGGCGGAAAGGCTGAAGCCGGCCGGCCGTGGCCAGGTCGGGCAAGTGCCCGCTGATGTCAACCGGCAGGTCGTTTTCGGGATATTCGATGTTCAGGCCGAAAGCCGAGGCCTCGCAGTAGGCATCGGACATGACCGTGACCCAATCGAGGTCAAAGTCATCCGCGCAGCGGATCATGACTGCGCATTTCTTGCGGTAGTCCAGGCAAAAATCCCGGTAGTTCACGCCCGCATAGCGCGCGGCCCAGCGCATGATGATGGGATGGCAAGGCGGGCGATCGACAGGTTTACCCACGATGAAATCGAGCGTGCGTTGCAAGCCGGTCATGAAAACTTCCTTCTTGTGGCTCGGTGTGCGAATATTCAGAAATGGTCGATCCGCAACAAACTGCTACGCGATTGTGATAAATATCCTGGTATTGTAAAGACTGAAATATATGGTATTCTTGAACACATGAATGCCATTGATTTGACTTGTCGCCTAATTGCGTTAAAAACTATCAACCCGCCAGGGCAGGAAAATGAATGCGCCCGGTTCCTCGGTGGCCTGCTCGAAAAAGCCGGCTTCCAAACCAAGTATCTGGAGTTCGCCGAAAAACGCACCTGCCTGATCGCCTGGACTGGGGTCCACACCTGGACTGGGGGCCACACCTGGACCGGGGGCCAGGATGAATGTTTGCCCATTTGCTTCAGTGGTCACCTGGATACGGTGCCGCTTGGCGTAACACCTTGGGATCACGACCCGTTTAGCGCCCATATTGAGGATGACAAGCTGTATGGACTGGGTGCATCCGACATGAAGGGCGGTGTGGCCGCCATGGTAACCGCCGCCTTAAGGGCCACACGCGCCTCCCACGGGAAAACGAACATCATGCTCATCCTGACGGCCGGGGAAGAGAGCGGCTGTCAAGGCGCGTCATTCCTGGCCCAACCGTCACAACACCTGCCTCCGGCTGGCGCCCTGGTAGTCGGCGAACCAACCTTGAATTACCCATGCATCGCCCACAAAGGCATAATCTGCCTGGATGCACAAGCCGACGGGGTGGCGGCGCACGCCTCCGTGCCGGATAAAGGCGTCAATGCAATTTACAAGGCGGCCCGGGCCATTCTGCGGCTGCAGGCGCTTGATTTCGCAACGCCAGGCAATCCCATGCTGGGCTTGCCCACGTTGAATGTCGGCACGATCGCCGGCGGCAGCGCCATCAATATCGTCCCGGAACGCGTCGTGTTTTCCGTGGATATCCGGACAATTCCTGGCCAGGCGCATGCCGCAATCTACGAAAAAATTGAAGCTTGCCTAGGCACTGACGCGCGGATCAGTAAACGCCGCACATATTTCCAGCCGGTTGCAACCGATGCCCATCATCCTTGGATTCAGAATGTATTTGGCATCATGGAAACAATCCTGAAAGCAAGGCCCGCGCCGCGCGGGATAAACTATTTTACGGATGCATCCGCGCTGATTTCCGCCATGGGCAATCCACCGGCAATTATTCTCGGCCCGGGCGACCTGGAGCGGATTCACAAGACCAATGAATACTGCCGTGTATCCAATATTGAATCCGCCGCGGAAGCCTACTACCAGATCATGATGCAGTGGAACCAGCACGTAAAAATTTGATTTAATAATTTTGGGAGTCGGGCATGCAATCGGTATGTTTTTATATTTTTGGCCGGCCGATTTACTGGTACGGCATTATGATCGCCACGGCATTTCTGGCTTGCATCACACACTTATCCT
>CAYYBV010000218.1:0-1310 GCA_964469675.1 uncultured Verrucomicrobiota bacterium | reverse complement strand
CGCCGTGAAGGCCGCTCCTACGCATTTGTTTCGGATCTTGGGTTCTGGGTCATGCTATCGGGAATCATCGGCGCGCGCAGCGCTTATGTACTGGCCAATCTTAACTACTTTATCAAAGACCCCGGCCTGATCATCCGCGTGGACCAGGGCGGGCTCATTTACTATGGCGGGTTTATCGGCGCCGCTTTGGCCGTCATTATTTATGCCCGTGTCAGACACGCGCCGTTATGGCCATTTGCGGATTTCGTTATTACGGCCTTGCCTTTGGGCCAGGCCATTGGCCGGGTGGGATGCTTTTTGAACGGGTGCTGTTACGGCACCCCTGGCGCTTGGCCATGGTGCGTGGTCGCGGATGGCGCGGAGCGGCATCCCACCCAACTTTACGAATCTTTTTTTTGCATGGTGGTCTATGTCGTCCTGTTTGGGTACTATCGGCAGCGTCCGCGAGACGGCAGGGTATTTGCCCTGTATCTGATCCTTTACCCTTTAGGCAGGTTTCTGCTGGAATTCTGGCGCGGCGACGAGCGCCTGCATTGGCTGGGCATGAATGCGGCACAGGAGCTCAGCCTCGTCCTGCTGGTGATCGGCATCCTGGCCTGGTTCCTTTTGCCCAAGCAACAGTTACCTGAAATGTCTCGCCCAAGTGCGCCGAGTTTAAAACGCTGAGCGTCAGGCATCCTTATCCGGATCCAGATGCCGGCACAAATTATTCACCAAACACCGCTGACATTATGGACGACCGGCACGATTCGCACACATTCGTCGTCACCGGCAACACCGCCGGAACACGCTTAGACATATGGCTGACCCGACAGGCCACCTGCCAGGCAGGCGCCCTGTCGCGCGCGCGAGTGCAGAGCCTGATTCATGACGGACATGTGAGCGTTAACGGCCGAAGCGTCAAGGAACACCAGCGGATGCGCCCGGGCGATATCGTGAAGCTTATGATTCCCACGCCAGTTGCCTCCATCTTGACACCCGAGGCCATCCCGCTGGATATTCTGCATGAGGATGCCGACCTGCTCGTGATTAATAAACCCGCCGGGCTGGTGGTCCATCCAGCGGCGGGCCACTCCTCAGGAACGCTGGTCAACGCCCTGCTGCATCACTGCGGCATTTTGAGCGTTATCGGCGGCGAACAGCGGCCGGGAATTGTTCATCGCCTGGACCGCGACACCAGCGGGGTCATGGTGGTGGCCAAGAGCGATCGCGCATTGACCGGCCTGATGAACCAGTTCAAAAAACACACAATCCAAAAAAATTATATTGCCATTGTCTGGGGCACCCCCCACCCGGCGCAGGGCACCATC
>CAYYBV010000217.1:0-3562 GCA_964469675.1 uncultured Verrucomicrobiota bacterium | reverse complement strand
TATGAGCGATGGTGCGGAGACTAAGACGTCACAGGTGAATGTGGATGAGTTTATCGAATATTTCACGCCGTTTCTTGAACAGGGCAAAGACATCCTGCATGTTTCTCTTTCCAGCGGTATCTCCGGTGTATATAATTCGGCGAATATTTTCCCGGAATTATATCAGCGCCTTAAAGCCGCCCTGGGCCAAATGGTTTCATCTTTTGAAATCATTGCTATCGTTGACGGGTGTCGCGATCGTTCCTTTGATGTGATCCGGGATATTAATAAAGGCGATGGCCGGGTCAAAGCGATTGAGTTTTCCAGAAACTTTGGCCATCAGGCGGCGATTACCGCCGGTTTGGCGATGGCTACCGGCGCCATGGTGGCCATCATGGATGATGACCTGGAGGATCCGCCCGAGGCGCTGTCGCTGCTGGTGGCCAGGATTCGTGATGGATTCGATGTGGTTTATGGAATAAGGCGCAAAAGGAAATGTTCCCGAATCCAGCGCTTTTTTTTCACCGCTTTTTACCGGATTTTGAGCGGCCTGGTGGATGTGCCCATGCCCGGGGATGCCGGTGATTTTTGTGTCATGACCCGGCGCGTGGTCAAGGCGTTGAATGCCATGCCGGAGAAAAACCGTTATTTGCGGGGGTTACGGGCCTGGGCCGGCTTTGATCAAACAGGGGTTGAATATGAGCGCGGCCGGCGGTTGGCCAACAAGTCTGGTTACAACTTTGCTAAATATTTCAAGCTGGCCCTCGATGCTGTTTTTTCGTTTTCCTACAAGCCCCTTGAATACTTGTCCAAGATTGGTTTGGTGATCGCGTTGAGCAGTTTTATATATGGCATCTATGTCGCCAGCTCTGGCAGAATAATGGTGGCGCCGGGGTGGGCATCGCTTTTTATCGCCATATTGTTCTTTTCCGGTGTTCAGCTGATTTCGGTGGGCATCATCGGCCAGTATCTGGCGCGGATCTATGATGAAATCAAGCAAAGGCCAAAATTTATTATTAAACGGACGGCGGGGTTCAACGGGGATAACTTGCCATGATCAATCCAGCCGGGTTGTTTGCCCATAAACAAGTGATGATCACCGGTGGGCTGGGCATGATCGGCAGTACGATTGCCCGCAAATTGGTGCCGTTCGGTGCCCGCGTTACCTTGGTGGACGCCTGTATTGAGCCGTATGGCGCCAATGATTTTAATATTGCCGACATTCGCGACAAGGTGCAAGTCAGCGTGACTGATATCCGGGACAAGCCGGCCATGGGGCATCTGGTCAAGGGGCAGGATGTAATATTCAACCTGGCCGGACAGGTCAGCCATAATGACAGCCTGAATAATCCGTTTTTGGATGCCGATATCAATTACATCGGGCATTTAAATGTGCTGGAATGTGTCCGTCGTTACGCGCCGGAAGCCGTGGTGCTTTTCGCCGGGTCGCGCTTGCAGTTCGGGCGCATTGAAAAGAATCCGGTGGATGAATCGCATCCGCTCCGCCCACGCACGCCCTATGCCCTGAACAAGACCGCAGCGGAAAACATGTACTTGTTTTACCACCAGGTGCACCGGTTGCGTTGCGTGGTGTTCCGGATAGCGAATCCATACGGCCCGCGTTCCCAGATGAAACATTCCAAGTATTCCATGGTGAACTGGTTCATCCGGCAGGCCATGGATAACCAGGCCATCAAGGTGTTTGGCGACGGGCACCAGGTGCGCGATTATATTTACGTGGATGACTTGGCCGATGCGTTTATACGCTCCGCGGTGAGTGAAGCCTGCGTGGGCAAGGTATTCAATGTCGGCAGCGGGGTGGGGACCCGGTTCAAGGACATGGCGGAGACGATTGTGCGCGCCGTGCAAGGCGGCACGGTGGAGTTTGTGCCCTGGCCCGGGGATTATATCAACGTGGAAACCGGTGATTACGTCACGGATATTGCGCGGATCTGCAGGGCGATCGACTGGCAGCCGGGCACCGACTTTGAAACCGGTGTCCAGTTGACGGTGGAGTATTGCCGCAAAAATAAAATTCATTATTGGCAATGATCCGTTGCCGGCCACTTGTCCGTCTACTTGGCAAGCGCGCTCCAGGCTCGCGCGCTGCCAGCTTTTAATAAGGCAATTTTCCGCCGCATGGGGGTGTGGTCGTGTTTAGGGCGCAATAGCAACTGGTCTGCGAAATTGAAATGCATTATTCACAGGATAATACAAAATCAACTCGTCTTCCAAGCCAAGAAATATTATGTGCCCGGAGGCTTGGCTGCCGGATGACAAAATGCCTTGCATGCAATAATTTTGTGTTTACCGTTGTAAGCGCTGCCCGATGGTTTTTGGGATAAGCACCCCAAAGTTGCGTCCGGTATTATGAAAATCCTTTACGTTATCGGCCAGTTTTCAGTTATTGAGCCTATGGGCATCCTGCAGTTGGCCGCCATCACGCGGGCGGCCGGGCATACGCTGGCCGTTGGGGCCTGCGAAGACCGCGACCTCCTCACCCGCATTGGATCAGAGGGCGTTAACGCTGTTGCGCTCTCTTTTATGACCACGGAGGCGCGCGAGTTCAAGGCGCTTGTGAGCAGGATCAGGGGGCGCTACCCAAAGATGATCATCATCGCCGGTGGGCCGCACGCGACTTATTTCACGGACCTCATTGACACCTGGCCATTGGACGCGCTTGTGGTGGGAGAGGGCGACAGGGTGATTGTCCCGCTTTTGGAAGCACTGCATGCAGGTAAGAGCCCCGACGGCATCCCGGGTGTCCATACGCGTACGGCCAGGAACCGTCCGGGCCAGTTGGTCGAGGACCTGGACAGCCTGCCGTTCCCGGACCGGACACTTGTCGATCAGGTACATCCTTTAAAATATGTGCGCATGAAATCATTTTTTGCGACGCGCGGGTGTCCGTTCAGTTGCACTTATTGTTTTAACAGTGCCTATAACGCGCTCTATAAAGGCAAGATCCTGCGCCGGCGATCCGTTGCGAATCTGATTGCCGAGGTTGAGCTGGTAGTCAAGACCTACAAGACCGATTTTATCCGGTTTGGCGATGACACCTTTGTCATGGAATACAATGATTGGGTGGAGGAGTTTTGTCGCGAGTATGCCAAGCGTATCCGTAAGCCCTTTTATTTTTTAATCCATCCGAATTTCGTCAAGGAGGACCTCGTTAAGGCCCTGCGCGCGGCCGGGTGCCATTCGGTCATGATGGGCATTGAGTCCGGGGACGCATCTGTGCGCCAGCGTGTTCTAAACCGATTTGTGTCCGATGAACGCCTGAAGCAGGCCTTTGATCTTTTCAGAAAACACAAAATTAAGGTTTTCGCGAATACAATCCTCGCCCTGCCGGACACAACCCTGGAAGATGACAAGCGCAGCATGGAGTTTACACTCGACTGCCATCCGTTCTATTCCGGGTTCACTGTTTTTACGCCGTTTCCCAAGACGGTGCTGGGGGAATATGCCCGCCAGAAGGGGTATGTCAAAGCCGTGGATGATTGGATGGAAGCCGTGCCGGTAAGCATGCAGCATGGCTCATGCCTGCTGACCGTAACCCCGCGGCAGAAAGAGATCCATCATC
>CAYYBV010000216.1:0-3600 GCA_964469675.1 uncultured Verrucomicrobiota bacterium | reverse complement strand
GTTATAGGCAGGCGCGCCGCCACATTGCTTGACATCACGGAGGATACGGTCGAGCATGGCGGCGAGCGCGGTCTCGTCGAAGTTCACGTTGGTCACGGTCATAAACAGCGCGTCCATGAAGAGCGCTTCGCAGGAAGAGCGCGCGGGCTTGCCTTCGAGCGCGCGGGCCAGCGTGATCAGCCCCGCAGTAATTTGATTATGGAGCTGTGCCACCTCGGGCGTCTTGCCACAAACACCTCTGCGGGTACACCCCTTGCCGCCAGCCGTTTGTTCGCATTGGAAGCAGAACATCTCGCTCATAATTATTTACTCCTTGCTCGTCGCATGTTTCTAAGCGCTTTGTTTGGTGACCACGGCCGTCACGTTTTGCAACATGCAAAGCCGCTTGCACTGTGACTTATTTGAAACACCGAAAACAACATCCGTTTCGTTTAGCGAAGCTACCTGTGGGCAGCTACGGGGTATCTTTGTTTAAAGTGAAACTCGGTAAAGCTAAACCGGCTTCGTTGTAATGTGGTGCACTTCGCCGGGGCGGCGCGCCATTCATCCCGATGGCACGTGCCCGGCCCTAGTCGGCAAATACACGACGCTGGTGCAGACAAGCAAACCGGCAATCGCCATGCACACGACTTTACCCAACCCTTGGGATGAACACACGCTTCAATACGGCGACTTTTGGCAATGGCCCGACAATCGGCCGGGCGTATTCCAGGAAGGCCGGCGTAATGTCATTACCGGCCTTATTAATGAATTCATCCGGCATATGGCGGGTTGACTTGGCCACGGCTTTAAGTGGCACACGCTCGAAAAACACGGCATATTTTTTACCCGGCTTACGGCGGATGACAACGGATCCATCGGCATCCTTGCCGACCGCCCAGCGCACGGCCAGCTCACCGACCGTTCGCGCCTCGCGGGCATCCACTTCGGAAATAAGGCCCGGGAAAGAGCGCTGGAGGTAACCAAATGTATCGGCGCGCACGCGGGTGATCGTAGTCTGCGTTTTGATTTCGTTAGCTAGCAGGTCGCCGAGCGCCCCGGTGCCACTGAGCTGGACGTTGCCATGTGAATCGGTTTCGGTGGTGAACTTGTTGGCAATCGCCGAACCATCGGCATCGGAAATTCCCTCGGACACAACAACAACGCAACGGCCCAATTTTTCATACACCCGCTTTACATCTTCGACATATTGCTTCATCGTAAACGGCCTTTCCGGCAGGTAGATCAGATGCGGGCCATCGTCCGGATTGACCCGCGCCAGGGCGGCGGCGGCGGTCAGGAAGCCGGCATGCCGCCCCATGACCACGTCAATCTTGACGCCCGGCAGCGCCCGGTTGTCGAGGTCGCCGCCCATGACGGCGCAGGCAACAAACTTGGCGGCGCTGCCGAAGCCGGGGGTATGGTCATTTTCGAGCAGATCGT
Organism: uncultured Verrucomicrobiota bacterium; assembly: GCA_964469675.1. GTDB lineage: Bacteria > Verrucomicrobiota > Kiritimatiellia > JAAZAB01 > JAAZAB01 > VSJD01. The sequence continues at coordinate 2,178 of CAYYBV010000216.1, read as the reverse complement.
TGTCGATCGTCTTGGGGATATGGAAACAGCGGCATTCGTAATTGATTTTGCCGGCCGCTTCGTTGACGAGATGGGCCGTTTCAGCCGAATCATTGCCGCCGATGTAAAAGAAATAGCGGATATTGTATTTCAGCATGATGCCGAAAATTTTGACACATTCCTCCGGCGTGGGTTTTTTGCGCACACTGCCCAGGGCCGAGGACGGCGTCAACGCCACCGCTTCCAGGTTGGCCGCGGATTCCTTGCGCAGGTCTATCATCTTCTCTTCCAACACTCCCTTGATACCATGCAGGGATCCATAAATACCCTGAATTTCCTTGTGTCGCTTGGCTTCCTGGATAGCGCCCACCAGGCTCCGGTTGATGACCATCGAAGGTCCGCCGCTCTGCGCAATCAGCATATTGCCCTTGCATAACTGTTTCATGGCTCGCTCCTGAAATAATCGCGGTTGCTGACTGGGCGGATCAGCAGGGGCTGAAAAATTCCGCCGCCAGCCCACCGGCAATCCATCAGGCGACTGATAGCATTGCTGGCAGGCATTCAAAATTTATCCTGATCCTAAACGGCGGCCAGCATGGAAAATACACGCCCTTTTGTCAATCGCATTTTCGGCCTGTTTGCGGCGGGTTTTGAAAAATGCCGGGGTAATGCAATTATATGGCCGAGGTATTATGCAAAATTAAGGAAATAGATTGACTGCCGGGCAGGAAACAGTATGCTCTGTTCCTGTTTGCTAACGGGGCGTAGCGCAGTCTGGTAGCGCGTTTGGTTCGGGTCCAAAAAGTCGTGAGTTCAAATCTCACCGCCCCGACCACCCTGCGCAGTTTCAAAGGAAACCAGCTTTGGGTGGCGGGCTTCTTTGTTGTCAAACATGAGTGGATACCAGCATGTGGTATGCGTATATCTTGCTGAGCCAGAAAGATCACAAGCACTACATTGGCTCAACCAACAACATGACTCAAAGACTGGGCAAACATCATTTGGATGCACATGTCCCGCAACGCGCAGGGTCGCAACGCGCAGGGTCAACCCTTGATAATTGATATTTAATGTTTCCCGGGAGATTCTTTGCCCTTTTCGAGGGCGAATTCTATTCCTTCTATTTGAGCAGCCAAATCCGAACCGCATGCCCGGCGATCTCGTAGCCGTTTCAACTGCCGGCAAACTGCCGAGCCCGTGCCCATGCTCAGCAATCCACCAATATCCCGCTGATTCATCCCGGCGTATCTGACCAACATCTGTGCGGCCACGGCACGCGCCACGCAATCGTAACGCCGCTTCCTGAGATCATCTGACTTCATCCCAAACTCGCCGGCCACTATGCCAAGCACCGTCTCCGGACTGACCTTACAGCCTGCATGACGGAACGACACATCCTCTGGCCGCTTTACTTGGTTGGCCATGCCAGCGTGCAGATCACGGATATGTTCCTGAAACTCGCTCCCGCCGATACCCCAGGCCGATCCCTGCATTACCTCCAGAAACTCATCATCCGTCTCTGCAATCCCTGCCTCCACAAACCGGCGATACGCCCGTCGCCGTTTCTTTGCCAATGTCTCCATCATCGCCAGAATCGGCCTGTCATCAACAAAATCACCGGCCTTCGTCAATCCGGCATATCCCCGATAACTGCTCCAGGGATAGGACCGCAGCTCCGCCAGGCGACGTTCCAACGACTGGCCCGTCAGGGGACCGACAAATACTGGATTCAGGTGCATATATCGGCTAAGCGCGAGAAGGTATTCGTCGCCATCGACAAGCTTGGCCCCGAAGCGTCCTTGCATCAGGTGCCCCGCGCGCTTGTGCCGGAGGTTATAATAGACAGTATACGCCGTCTGGAGTTTATGCATGAACGCCGATAGATTCGCCTGCGGCGTCTCAACCAGAAGGTGGGCATGGTTCGTCATCAGGCAGAATAGATACAGACGCACACCGCATTCCTCAACGCCCTCTCCCAAACACTCCAAAAAGCGCTCACGGTCGTCCTTATCTTCAAAGATTGTCCGCCGCTCCACTCCGCGAATCGTAACGTGGTAAATTGCGCCTTCAAATTGAACTCGTAGTTTCCTTGCCATATGCCAAGCAGAATGGGACAAGATGCGGATTAAATGCAAGCTAAATATCAATTGTGGTAAGTAGTTACGTCGTCTTATTGTGACCGCCGCAACCCTCGCAGAA
>CAYYBV010000215.1:0-3605 GCA_964469675.1 uncultured Verrucomicrobiota bacterium | reverse complement strand
AAACCGTTGGGCGAATTGTTTCCCGTAAGCGGCAATAAAATCGATTCCATCAGCTTGTTCCTCGAGACACAAAGGAAAACCAATGTGGTTTTGCGTTTGCGCCGGGCGCAAAGCGTCTGGGAGCCTGGCAAAGAAAACGATCTGGCCGTGGCCCGGGTCAGCGTTGGCGCTAAAACAAAACGATGGATTGATTTTCCGCTCGGGATGAAACTTGAGCCGCACGCCTTTTACTGGATTGCATTGGACGCCAACCCCGATGTGCTTATCTATGGCCACAATCACATGCGCCTGACTTCCGCAATTCCTTTCCACAGACCGGTGCCGGTGTACGATCGGAACCTATCGCTTCCTGTCGGCACAGTTCCACTGCACAAACCCTATACCAGGTGGCTGTATATGCGTGGCATCTGGGCGCCGAGCCTGCGCATTGAGCCGGCGCAATATCCGTATCAGCCGGAAAACGTGCTGTCGGGCGTTACCCGGCCGGATTATTGGACCAACATTTGGATTTCGAATGCGCCTTTGCCGCAAGCTGTCACGCTTGATTTGGGAAAGGCGGCCCGGTTTAATACAATCTATCTGACTTTCGATACCAACCTTAAACTTTCCCAGAATATGGGCTTGCCGCCGTTAGAAGCCCCATCACAAACAATCCGCGATTATAGATTGCTTTATAATCGCGCCGGCCAATGGAAAGAGATCGGCGTGTTCCGGGATAATTATCTCCGGCGTAGAATCCACCGCTGGCAGAAACCGATTAAGACTGATAAAATCAAACTGGAAATGCTGGCAACGTGGGGATCCCCACGGGCGAGTCTATATGAAATCAGAGTCTACAACGAATAGACCGGGTTTTATCCTTTAGCCTGCAGCCCACACGCATTTTGCAGTCCCACGCGTTTCCGCGCTGATCATCGTGGTAACATTCTTCAATCCGCCACCCTGCACGTAGGCGCCGACGCTGAATTTCTGCACCAGCGCGCGGCCCCATCCTTTGACGGGGCCGGCATCAGCAACTGTTCGGTCATTTTGCGCCCGTTTAGCTAAACCAGCGGTCGTCCACCACCGACGGCGGCTTCAACCTTTCGGATCCGGATGCAGAATGCCAATTTCTTTTTTGCAACATGGTATTCTTGTGCCCACTCCATTATGGGGACTGGCTGGCATTTCCGACCCCATCGGGAATCCGGAAAAACAATTTACCCCGCGCAACTGAAGCGCGCATTCATTTCATAACGATTGGCTTACCCAACAATGATTGGCGCCGTCTTACGCAACGGCGGCATTATTGGGGTATTGCTCAAACAGCCAGGGCCATGGCGTGCACCAGGATGGCAACCATCACCCCCATCAGCATGCCTAGGAACACTTCCGTTTCGGTATGCCCCAGCAATTCGGCCAGGTGCTCGTGGGAAAACCGGTGCGTCTTGAACAGTTCGTCCAGCATCTTATTCAAAACACGGGCCTGCTGGCCGGCGGCCCGGCGCACGCTCTGGGCATCAAACATGACGATGGCGGCAAAGGCCAGGGTGACGGCAAACAGAGGACCGGACGTGCCCGCGCTAATGGCCACCGAGGTGCAGAGCGCCGCGGCCAGCGAGGAATGCGCGCTGGGCATGCCGCCCGTGCTGACCAAAAAGCCGAAATCGATTTTACGTTTGGACACGAAAAAGCAGATCATTTTCGTGATCTGCGCCAGCATCCAGCCGCAAAAGATTGACCAGAACGTCGGGTTGAACCACCAGCCTGTCCAGATTGAATGCATGTTTTAAAATTGCGGATTGATGATTGCCGAAGCGATTGATATCACCAGAAAACATTCAAGGCTGACAGCGTACCAGCCTTCTGCCCCATATGACATCATAAATCAGCAATCATAAATTCCGCCTAATACGCGTTTTCACGGCTGAATAACGTTTTAACCAGGATCTTGAAATCAAAAGCCAGTGACCAGTTTTCCAGATAATAGAGATCGTATTTGATGCGCTCGCGGATATCCGTGTTCCCGCGCAGGCCGCTGACCTGTGCCCAGCCGGTCAGGCCCGGCTTGGAAGCGTGGCGCCACATATAGCGGCTGATCTCCTCCTTGAACTGCTCAACAAAACAGGGCCGTTCCGGACGCGGCCCCACCAGGCTCATTTCGCCCTTCAGCACATTCCAAAGCTGGGGCAGCTCGTCCAGATTATACCGGCGCAGAAAGGCGCCGATGCGCGTGCGGCGCGGATCGTTTTCCACCGCCCAGACCGGGCCGGTCACCTCTTCCGCATCCGTGCCCATGGTCCGAAGCTTGATCAGACGAAACGGCCGACCGCTCTCGCCGCAGCGCTCCTGCCGGTAAAAGACGGGCCCAGGCGAATCACGCTTGATCAGGATCGCGCACACCAGCAGGAGCGGCGAAACCAGGATCAACCCGAACAGGGCGCCGAGCACGTCCTCGGTTCGCTTGACCAGTCGTTTCCAGAAATTATCCAACGGCCACTGGCTGACGCCCAGCAAGGGAATTTCGGCAATGGTTTGCATATCCACCCGGCCAGTCATCACATAAAGCAGGTCCGGCACGAGGGTGAACGTGACGAGCGATTGCTCGCACATTAAAATTAACTCGATCGTTCGGGCATGGTCAAGCGTGCTGTCGGTCAAAATCACCTGGTCAGCCTGGTTGGACTCGATGAAGCCGCGCAAATCATCCAGCGTGCCCTTTAGCAGCTCGCGCGGAATATCCGGGTGTGCCGCACCAACGCGTGTCTGGAAAAAAGCCACCACCCGCGCGCCCAGGCGCGGTTCCTGTTTCAAGGCTTTCTTCAGACGCGCCGCGATGGCATCGGTGCCCACAATGGCCACCCGGTTGACCACGCACCGGTGGCGAGCCAGGTGTAATTCCCAGCGAAAGAGCGCGTAGCGTTCCAACAGAACCAGCACCAGCACGGTCACCACCGAGACAAACACCGTCATACGCGAAAAGGGCGGATCGGTCCGCAGGACAAACGCCAGAGCCACGGCCACCAGTAAACCCAACAGCACGGCATGCACGAGGCGTGGGATCTTGTCACCAAACGTGCCGATCTGTGGGCGCACGTAAAGGCCCATGGACTGAAAGATCAGCAGAAACAGGAATGCGCCGACGAGCGCACCCTGGGCGTACATACCATATAAGTTGACGGGAAGCTGGTCATGCAAGAGCGGAATCAGTCCGCTATCAAACCGCAACCAGGTGGCCAGCATGAAGCCAAGGAACACGGCCAATGCATCGCAGGCAATTGCCGCGCAACTGGCCAGCACATCAGATGTATCGCGTATACGCATTATGCAACCCAGCGATTAGCGATCAGGAAATAGCGACCAGATTCCGTCTTTTCATTTCTTCATATATATCATTTTTTGATTCTTGCATATTGCCTCGTGTCGGCTTGGCGCAGATACCACCCGCCGGCAACGCTATGCGTAGCATTGCGGACAGGTTGGCAAAAATGACAGTAACGTTAATGTTCGCACAATATTCAGGTGATTACAGCAACGATCTCTACCCGCCCAATGCTTCACTGATAGCAATGACTTATATTATATATTCATTAGCATCCCACCGGATGCTCAGGCCGTAGGCCGTG
>CAYYBV010000214.1:2255-3639 GCA_964469675.1 uncultured Verrucomicrobiota bacterium | reverse complement strand
AAGTGCGATGTTGGCCACCAGGCCGCCGACCATATAATAGACCCCCATGAACAACACCACCAGAATGCAGGCGTAAATTGTAGCCCGGGTGCCGCTTTCGACCGAGTCGCGGCCCAGGGATGGATCCACCGTCCGCGATTCAATGATCTGCACCGGCGCGGGCAACGATCCAGCGCGCAGGACAATCGAAAGGTCCTGGGCATCTTTGAGCGTAAAATTGCCCTCGATGATTGCCTCGCCACCGTATATGGCGGTTTTAATATAGGGCGCCGAATAGAGCCGATCATCCAGGATGATCGCCAAATAACGGCGCCCTTCCGGGTTGGGATTTTTGGCCCCACCCGGGGCAAGATCGGCGGTAACATTCGCGAACTTGCGTGACCCTTTGGAGTCAAATTTTAAGGTTACATAGGGCTGACCAAGTTGATCGTATTCAATCCCCGCTTTCTTGATGGTGTCGCCCCGCAACTCATAGCGTTGACGGACAAAATAAGGAGTATAAATCTTCTGGCCTTCCTCGGATTTTTCTTCCAGCATGAACCGGTAGCCCGGCGGGGCATGGAATCGTTCCATCTTGGCGCGGAACGCGGCGTCCATCGCTTCGTCGGGAACTTTACGGATATCACGTCGATAGACTTCCCGGCGCCCACCGCTCGTGGCCGTTCCGATCTGGAAGCCATCCGGCGCCAGCCCCTTGTCAAATAACGCGCTCACGAGTTTGTCGTTGTCTTCGTGGACCACGCTGAACACGAGGAACGCTGCACTCTGGATCAGCTTGGCGGCGCGGTCACGGTCCGCATCTTTGAGGCCGGGGATCTGCACAATGACCCGGTTGTGCTTTTCCGGATAAATCAGTGGTTCCGCCACGCCTAGGGCATCCACGCGATTGCGAATTATTTCTACTGCCTGCTCCTGGGCGTGCTGGACCGCGGTACCAACCCGGCCATGTACCTGCACATCCGTAAGATCCTTGTTTTCTTCGCGGATCTGCTTTTCGATTTCGCTTTCATTAATCTGCACGGTAAAACTCGTGCCGCCCTTGAGATCAAGTCCCAGTTTAACCTTTGAGCGCAACGGGACCACCAAGGCCAGCGACCAAGCCGTCAGCGCGATCAGCAGCAACCATTTCCAAAGCGCATGTTTGTCCATAAAGCCCCTATTCCTTTACGTTGACGCCCAGATCCACATCCTTAAGAACAACCCGCGTGACGGCGGCGCGCATAATTTCAATCTTGGTGTTTTCGGCCACTTTGACAACCAATACGGTGTCCTTGATATTGACCACCGTCCCGATGAGGCCTCCGCCGAACACGACGCGATCTCCCGATTTGATTCCGGCAATCAGGGCGCGCCTTTCTTTCTCCTTGCGCTGTTGGGGCCGGAT
>CAYYBV010000214.1:865-2205 GCA_964469675.1 uncultured Verrucomicrobiota bacterium | reverse complement strand
AATCATCATGAAATAAAACAATCCAACCATGATCACCAACCAACCGATCATCATAACTGGCGAAGATTGCTGCCCCCCCTGGCTGCCCTGGCCGCCGAATCCGCCCATACCCAAAGTCATCCACGAATTTATTAAATTCATTACTTACTCCCTTTTTTTTTGATACTCAGCAACTACTCGCCGCAAATTATACGGATAGCATAGACAAGAATAAAGCTACATAAATGATCAAAAAAGGTTTTCCGGCAATCAGTGTTATCCGTGATGTCCGCCGTAAAATGTCTTTTGGCTTTCTGAATAATTACGGCAACTTATTCTTTCGTTATTGTCTCCCGGATCTTTTTGCGAAATTGCGCGAACGTACCGTTCTCGAGCGCGACCTGAATGTCACGCATAAATTCCATATAACAATGCAGGTTATGGATCGTCAGCAGCCTGACCCCAAGAATCTCGTCCGTATTCAGAAGGTGCCGGATATATGCCCGCGAAAAGCTCCGGCAGGCATAACAAGCGCATCCCTGCTCAATTGGCCCCAAACTTTCCTTGTACTGCGCAGCTTTGAGCGGATACCGCCCCATACGGGTTACCGCAGAGCCATTACGGGCCACACGTGTCGGGATCACACAATCAAACATGTCAACCCCCAATGCCACGGCTTCCACAATCTGGCGCATATGGCCAATGCCCATCAGATAGTGCGGGGCTTCTGCCGGCAACGGATCAAGTCCGGCAGACGCGCTGGCCAGCATGAGCTCCTCCGGCTCGCCAACGCTAATTCCACCCACCGCGTAACCATCGAAACCCATAACGGCCAAACGCTCGGCACATTGCTTGCGCAAATCGCCATATGCGCCACCCTGCACGATTCCAAAAATTTGCTGGCCCACTGCCCGTGCCTGTTGGGAACAAACAGCCGCCCATGTTATGGTGCGCTCCATTGCTTGACAAGCATATTCGTAATTACAAGGATATGGAGCGCATTCGTCAAAAGCCATGGCGATATCCGACCCAAGGTCCTTTTGAATAGCCATTGCTTCACGAGGGCCAAGGAAAAGCCTGCGCCCATCCACATGCGAATTAAATTCAACGCCGTCCGCCCGGATCGTGCGCATGGAGGCCAGGCTGAACACCTGGAAACCGCCACTGTCGGTCAGGATCGGCCGGCGCCAACCCATGAAACGGTGTAAACCGCCAACACGCGCGATTAGGTCAGCGCCCGGACGAATATGCAGATGGTAGGCGTTGGCCAAAATCGTTGAGACACCCAAAGTTTCAAGTTCCGCCGGTGTCATGGATTTGACCGTGGCTTGCGTGCCCACCGGCATGAATACCGGCGTCTC
>CAYYBV010000214.1:0-855 GCA_964469675.1 uncultured Verrucomicrobiota bacterium | reverse complement strand
GTCCGCGCCGAGCACGTGACCCGGGATCAGTTTGGAGAATCTGAAAGTTTGATGAAATCATGACTGCCAACTAAAACACACGCTGGTTTCCAAAATAAAGAAACCCAAATTTGGCCAAAACACTTGTTGTCTGCTTATGCAAACTGGTTTTTGCAAGCAACCCGGCACTGTTTTGATTTTTCACTGGCTATCTGCACTCGATCGGGTAAGTTTAAGCATAGAACTTGATTTGTCAAATAAAGCCCAAGGCAGATGAATCATTATGACCACCACACAACTCAAAGTAAGATTAGGCGACCATGGCGCCACCCTGATTGCCTTTCTGGCCGCTCATCTGCAACTGTCAAATCATAAGGCCAAGGCCCTGCTGGATGCGCGCCGCATTTTTGTGAATGGTCAACGAATTTGGATGGCCAAACATCGTCTGGATCCAGGCGATTGCGTGGAAATCCAGGCGGGATTTATCCGAACGCCAATCGTGTCACACGAGTCAATCTTGTACACAAGCAGTGATTATCTCATTGCCAATAAACCGGCCAGCATGCTGGCCAATGGCGCACAAAGCCTGGAACTGGGTTTGCGCCGCCTATTGGCTAACCCGGCGCTTACCGCCGTACACCGCCTGGACCGGGATACATCCGGCTGTCTTCTGTTTGCCCAAAATGCGCAAGCCGAGGCTAATATTCGCCCCGTATTCGTTCAGCACAGGATTCGCAAGATCTACCACGCCATCGTCAGCGGGTTTGTTCCTGATTTCGAACAGGAAATTACCCACGCCATTGAGCATCAAAGCGCCCGGACACTGGCCAGGACTCTGGACGCCAATAAGCGGGCCAGTCATTTATGGGTTGAGCT
>CAYYBV010000213.1:2493-3661 GCA_964469675.1 uncultured Verrucomicrobiota bacterium | reverse complement strand
CAACTGCGCTCTGTGCGACACGTGAGCTTGACGGATAAATCATGGATACACTCCTAATATATAATACTTTGCGCGAACAATCGCAGACGGCAATGAAAAGGGCATGGCTCATTTTTTAAGATCCCGTCCAAAAAAGTGATCATTTGCTTTATCAGGACAAATGTCGATACAAATTACATTATTTTCCTCGCCTGGTTACATTAATCATGGCGCAACGAACCGCGATAGAACAATATTAAATTGGACACCTCCGCGGGGATAGATATAGTTAAAGCATGCGGCTTCTCCTCTATAACGTGAGGTATTGCTCCGGACACGGCGGGCAGTTCCATCTTCCCTGGGGGGGCTATCTTCATCGTACAGCGCGCAATCTAGCGCTGATCACCGCTTTTATCCAAGCAATGGCGCCGGATATCGTCGGCTTATTGGAAGTGGATGCCGGGTCCTATCGCTCGCGCCGCCGCAACCAGGCCGCCCTGATTGCGGAAATCATCGGTCATTACCATGTTTATCATTCCAAGTATCCGGAACGGTCTCTGGCACGGCGTTTGCCGGTCATGGGTAAACAGGTTAATGCGTTTCTGTGCCGTGATGCCGTCCACGCCCAGCGGTTTCATTTTTTCAAAAAAGGCTTCAAACGCCTGGTAATTGAACTGGAACTCAAGCATCTTGTTGTTTTTCTCGTGCATCTGTCGCTGGGATACCGAACCCGCCATGATCAATTGAGCGATCTGTACACCTTGGTGCAAAAAACAAAAAAACCGTGTATTGTGGCCGGCGATTTTAATTCATTCTGGGGAGATCGAGAAATCAAATTATTCCTGGCGGCAACCGGTCTGACCAGCGCCTGCACACCGGCCCAGCCGTCATTTCCCAGCTGGAAACCCAGGCGCCAACTGGATTTCATCCTGCACAGCCCCGCAATCCATATCACGGATTTTTTTATGCCGCAAGTGACCTTCTCCGATCACTTGCCACTGATCTGCGATTTTGTAATCCCGAGTCCGGAAACGGAACCAAAAAAAATTACCGCCTTAGATCCCAAAAAGAAGTGCCATGCAGGATTGTAAAACAACCAATAAACAACCGGTATATTCCATCACGGGTGTCATCCTGGGCATCGTCACTTTTATGGCAACCAGCGCCCAAACCGGCAAATTGCCAGCAC
>CAYYBV010000213.1:1898-2451 GCA_964469675.1 uncultured Verrucomicrobiota bacterium | reverse complement strand
AACTGCTGGATAATGTTGACATTTCGGCGCTGGAAGAGTCAATCACTGAAAATTTACCGCCGGAACTTGAACTGCCTAACACTGCAGACTGGCAATTTTTCTGGAACCGGGTTGAAACCATCCTGCAATCTCAATCCTTGGAGGACATGCCCTGGTTGTTTTCAACAGTCCAGCAGGCATGTGCATATCTGGACAGCGACCCGGCCAAACAGCAATGGGCTGACTGGCTCCGGCAGCGACTGGATTATTTTGAAATGGCAGACAATGTCATCAAGGAAGTACCCTTTGAACATTCATCTACACCCATTGCGGCGCCTTCCCCGCCAGCTGCCCCTGGCCCGGCGACACCGGCACTCACCCCCGGGCCACCACCTTCACCATCCGGTTCAATGCCTGGCCGAACGGCCGGTCCGTTGATTATCCCCGGGCAGCCGCCGACCAAAGCACCGGTATCGCTCAAAGTAGAAACCAAGCGGCACAGTCTGGTTCGCGATTCAAACCGGTGGCAACAAAAAATGATCAAACGACCGACGCCCGCAAATGCGTCCACGCT
>CAYYBV010000213.1:0-1823 GCA_964469675.1 uncultured Verrucomicrobiota bacterium | reverse complement strand
ACCGGAGCTGGTCTGGATGGCAGAAGTGGAATCATCATTGAACCCCGCGGCACGCAGCCCGGTCGGCGCATTAGGACTGTTTCAACTCATGCCGGTCACAGCCCGGCGGTTTGGCCTGCGCACCGGTTTTTTTGATGAGCGTAAGAACCCCGAAAAAAGCGCACGGGCCGCCGCACAGTACCTGAAAATTCTTTACCATACTATGGGATCCTGGCCATTGGCCCTGGCCGCCTACAATGCAGGTGAAGGCCGCGTGGGCAAATTGGTTAAGCACAAAGAGCAGCCCTCCTTTGAAGATATTGCGACGGACCTGCCGCTGGAAACCCAGATGTATGTACCCAAGGTCATGGCCCTGATTGCCGTGCGGGAAAAAACTTCGCCCGCAAAACTGCCCGGACCCGCAGCCAGCAAGCTTCCGTCCAACATTATCAATTGGCGCGCAAACTTCCATGCTGAGTACAAATCAAACGCTCAAATTGTGCTTGCAATTCGAAGGCAAACCGACAGAATGCACAGGTTCATTGACCGGAAACTTTCCCTTATCGGTGGGGTACCGAAGTGGCCAACCGGGGCAGACTGTAAATCTGTTGGCTAACGCCTTCGATGGTTCGAATCCATCCCCCACCACCCGCCTGAAAACATTGATTTTGATATTTTACCTGTTTTTTCTCTTTTACCAGCAAAAAACTGGCACGATGAAACATGGTCATTAGGGTAAAAAATGAACTCAAGAGAACGGATACTTGCCACGATCAACCGGAAGCCGGTCGATCGAATTCCAACGGACATGTGGGCAACTAGCGAAGTAATGGCAAAACTGCGCAAACATTTCGGAGAATCAGCCGATATTGAACGAGAACTGCACCTCGATGGTTTTGCGGAAATACGTCCACAATACACTGGGCCGGATTTACCACAGGTAGCCGGTGATGAATCCGTCAACTTTTGGGGTATTCGCACCAAACGCGTGCCGCATGACGGCGGGGCGTATGACGAACAATCGTTCTATCCGCTAGCCAGCGCCCAGACAATCGACGATCTGAACAAGTACGCATGGCCGCAGGCCGATTGGTTCGACTATTCCGGAATGCGGAGCCTTGCCCAGGCAGGGCGCAAAACAAAAGCCGTACAATGCGGATACATGGCGCCCTTCTACTTCCACAACCTCCTCAGGGGCCTTGAGCAGTCACTGCTCGACCCCTTGATCGACCCCGAGTTCACGCATAATCTCATTGGACGCGTTTCGGACTTTTTATTCGAACATCACCGTAGGATGTTCGAGTCCTGCGACGGGCTTATCGATGTTGCCCAGGTAACCGATGATCTCGGCAGTCAAACCGGCCCCCTGATCAGCTTGGAATCGTATCGGGAATTCTATGCGCCCCATCACAAGCGTTTGATTGATCTATGCCACACATTCGGAATCAAGGTGTTTCACCACGACGATGGCAGTTGCCGTTTATTCCTTCCACTGCTCATTGAAATGGGCGTCGACATCCTGAATCCAATTCAATGGACATGCCCGGGGATGGATATGACGGAGTTGAAAAAAGAGTTCGGCGATCGAATCTGCTTCCATGGCGCAGTTGAAAACCAGCGAATACTGCCATTCGGAACGCCCGAGGATGTCCGTGCCGAGGTACGGCACTGCATTGACTCGCTGGCCAGCGATCGTACGGGATACATCATTGCGCCGTGCCATACCTTGCAAGCGAACACTCCCGTAGCAAACATAATCGCCCTGTACGATGAAGCATGGAAATACGGGGTGATGTCCTAACCAACCGGTGGTTTTTACCGGCTACCGGTGGAAAACCATAGAA
>CAYYBV010000212.1:993-3663 GCA_964469675.1 uncultured Verrucomicrobiota bacterium | reverse complement strand
ATCTGTGGCAAACTAATGCGATGCAAAATTAAGGTAGCAAATTGGGGGCCCTGCGGCGGGTCTGAGTATCAAGTGGCGAGGTAATGATTACGGAACCTTCTGCAAAACAAGCGCGGTGCGCGAAGGCAGATAGGCGGCCAGCAGCGGTCGGCCAGCGGCATCGGGGCGGGCAACGTAAGTTTGGTTGGCGGCCAAACGGCTGTGGCCGCCGAAAAAAGGCGCATCACTGTCCAGGATCAACCGGTATGTGCCCGGCGCGGTCTCCACGGAATAGTCGGTATAAGACTTGGCCGGATGAAAGTTAAACAGGAACAAAAGACCGGCGCGCGCAAACCCCAGCACTTTATCGTCGCCATGCTCAACACGCAGACGCAAGTCGTGGTCATCCAGCAGACGGGCAAGGCGCGCCAGTTCGATCATGGCCTTGTCGAAATCAGCCAGGAAATGATAAACAAGGTTTGGGTCGTCCCGCAGGCGCCACTGGCGCCGGGCATAATGGTAAGACCAGTTGTTCCCTTCACGCGGAAAATCAATCCATTCCGGATGACCGAACTCGTTGCCCATAAAAGTTAGATACCCGTAACCCGCCGTGGCCAAAGTAGCCAAGCGGATCATCTTGTGCAGGGCCAGGCCGCGATCAACCCGCAGGCTGCGCTTGTCGAGCGCCATGTGGTCGTACATATCCCGCTCGATCAGGCGGAAGATGAGGGTCTGGTCGCCCACCAGCGCCTGGTCATGCGATTCGGCATAACTGATGGTGCGCTCGTCATGACGGCGATTGGTGAGTTCATGCCATAAGTTGCGCACGGGCCAGTCCTCGTCGCGGGTATCCTTGGTGAGCTTGATCCAGTAATCTGGAATGCCCATCGCCAGACGGTAGTCAAACCCGACTCCCCCGTCCTTTTGCCGGGCGGCCAGGCCGGGCATGCCGCTCATGTCCTCTGCCACACTCAACGCATCGGGACGCACGGCATGAATGACCTCGTTGGCCATGGTCAGATAAGTGACCGCCTGTTCGTCTACGCTATCGTTAAAATAATCGGCATAGGAAGTGAAGGCTTTGTTGAGTCCATGATGCCGGTAGAGCATGCTGGTAATGCCGTCGAACCGGAAACCGTCAAACCGGTACTCATCCAGCCAGAACCGGCAGTTGGAAAGCAGGAAATGCAGCACCTGGGGCTTGCCGTAGTCAAAACAGCGTGAATCCCAAAGCTCATGCACCCCGCGCGGACCAGCGTGAAAAAACTGGTAAAGCGTGCCGTCGAACCGGCTTAAGCCCTCCACCTCATTGCGCGCCGCGTGGGAATGAATCAAATCCATGATGACCGCTATTCCCGCCGCGTGAGCCGTATCCACGAGCTCTTTCAATTCCTCCGGCGTGCCGAAACGGGACGAAGCAGCAAAATAATTGGTCACATGGTAGCCGAACGAGCCGTAATAGGGATGCTCCTGGACGGCCATGAGTTGGATTGTGTTATAGCCCGCCGCCACAATGCGGGGCAGAATCTTTTCCTTGAACTCCCGGTACGTCCCGACTTTACCCTCTTCCTGGGCCATGCCGACGTGGGCCTCGTAAATCAGCGGCGCCGTGTGCGGCCGCCGGAATGTGTTCTGCCAGCGGTAAGGCTCAGCCGGCGCCCAAACCTGGGCGTTGAAAATCTGGGTGTGCTCATCCTGGACCACGCGCCGGGCATAGGTTGGGAGGCGGTCACCACTCCCGCCGGGCCAGTGAATCCGCAGGCGATAGAGGTCGCCATGCTTCAGGGCGCTGGCGGGTAAATGTAGTTCCCACACGCCCTCATCTCTCAGGCGACGCATCCCCAGGACCGGATCCTCGTGCCACTGCGAGAATGTGCCGATCAGCGTAATGGCTGTGGCGTTGGGCGCCCACTCGCGCAATACCCATCCGTCATCCTGCCGGTGCAGGCCAAAATACTCATGGCCGGCGGCGAAATCGGCTAACGTCATTTCCCCGCCCGTCAGGCGTATTTGGGTTTCCCTCGTTTGCTGAATCCGCCGGGCAACACACCCGGCATAGGGCGCCAGGTAGGGGTCGTCCCGGACCAGACGTGGAGCGGATGCCGGAGGACCAGCGGATTTTCGCCGTTTTGGTTTTGTTGCCATGGCAACTGTTTTAATTTTCCTCTACACGCTTTATGCTTACCGTTCCGCAGGCTTTTATCCCCGGATCACCGGACGCTCCAGCATGGTTTCGTAAAGTTGGAGATACTTCCTGGCCGTGACCTCGTGTGTAAAGCACTCGGCGCCCTCGCGCATAATCCGGGCGATTTGCCGCGTGCGCACTTCCTCCGGCTGGCGGAAAAACATCATGGCCTGATCCAAACCCCAGCGCAAGGCCCGGCTATCGTAATCCCGGAACAGGAAACCATTGCCCGTGTTGCGCTCAATATCCAGCGGTGCAATCGTGTCGTGAATACCGCCCGTGTCGTGGGCCACCGGCAGGCTCCCGTATTTACAACTGATCATCTGCGGCAGGCCGCATGGCTCAAACAGCGAAGGCATGAGCACAAAATCCGAAGCCGCATAGGCCAAACGCGACAGACTTTCGCTGAAATTGCAGACGGCCACGCGCGCCTGCAAGCCGTGTTGGCGAACGATGTCATGGAAATGGTTTTGAAAAGAGCCGTTGGCCACAAAGACAACCTGCAG
>CAYYBV010000212.1:0-983 GCA_964469675.1 uncultured Verrucomicrobiota bacterium | reverse complement strand
CTTAGCCACCACGGCATAAAGGATATCGGCCAATAGCTGACAACCTTTCTGAACCGGGTCCAGCCGCGATGGCCAGAAGAAGAGCGGGGCGTTATCGATGCGTGCCAGCCCCACCTGCTTTTGAAGCGCGCACTTGGCTTTGCGCTTGCCGTGCAAACAACTGGCCGCATCGTAGCGTACGGGCAGAGACGGATCGGTCGCAGGGTCATAAGAGGGATTGGGCGCATTGAGAATACCTGTGGCGCAACCGGCAGAACGCTTGTTGGCCAGCTCATGGCACAGGGCTCCATCCACAAAATTAAACCGGCCCGTGGTCAGTTCATCCAAAAAAGTAGGGCTCACGGTGTTGATGAAATGCGAGGCGAAAACGCCGCTGACCAGAAAGTCCACCGAATTACGCTCACGGCTCTCCTCATAAGAATGCGGCATCCACCGGTAATACAGCGAGCGCCAAAACTCAGCAGCGTCAATGCCGCTGTCCTCAATATTTGCCAGGGTGGTCTGCAGGGAATGAATATTGTGCACCGTAAAGAGGCAGGGAATTTGCAGGCGGCGGGCCAAGGCCGGGATCAGGCCCGTCATCCAGTCGTTGCAGTGAATTAAGTCCGGCTGAACACGCGGGATGAAGTATCTGATCACGGAGGGCGGGGCGCGCGTGCTGATCGGGGAACGGGAGTATGAACTCCGGAGCGGGAACGCCTATTTTCTGCCGGGCAACATTCCTTCCCGGAACCGCTGCGACGACTTCATGGAGGTATTCTGGGTCCATTTCGCGCCGCAGTCGCTGTGGCTGGAATATTTTCTTTCCCGTTACAGGGAGGTCCATGTCTGGCCTCTGGATCGGCTCCGTTTCTGGAAACCGGTCTATGCTCTCCTGAGGGATTTCCCCCTGCCGGAAAACAGTCCCGGGAATTACCGTCTGCAATCCTTTTTCCTTTCTCTGCTGTCGGATCTGCTGGAAGAAAAACCGCCGATGGATGACA
>CAYYBV010000211.1:1595-3671 GCA_964469675.1 uncultured Verrucomicrobiota bacterium | reverse complement strand
TATTCCGTGGTAAATAAATTTTTCAACACGAAATTGTATTACAAAAAAAGAAAACACATATACTGAAAAAGCAAAGGATGTATTAAAGCAAGGTATTGACCGCGGGCTATTTACCTGTTGGGCCGATTTGGCAATACTTTACAAGGAAACAGAAAGAGATAACACTAATTCAGAAAAATGTTGGAAGAGGTTTTTCTTGTCATTAAAAGATTTCGATTTATGGAAGTCAAAGGATAAATATTCTTACGTAAAACATGTACTTAAATACTTATATTCCCAATATGATGATCATCAACCAATAGAATATTTAGAAGAGATTCGTCCTATTCGAGAGATAATCTCCAATTATATGAAAGCCGATATAAAAGTATGTGAAGAAGATAATAAACTTGAAGAATTAGATAAGAAGAAAAAGATTTACGAATGGTTTACGAATGCCATGATAAGATGATAATAAGTGGTTATTATTTTATAGATCTTAACAAGGAATAAAATCAACTTAATCATGATATAAAATTATTGATCCTACCAGTAATACATAATTGCCTAGTTTAATAATCATGGATGAAACCAGAGTGTTCTTCAATCATTATTTATTGTGCTATATATAATGAAATTTTTTTCAATTGATGATAATTAAATGCATCATCTTCTGACTAATTGTATAAGTGGTATTTGATAATAATTGATGTTATGGTTTGTCTTTGTACCTCGATGGTAGACCGCCGACCGAATTAAAACGGGAACCGCCAGATTTCTCTGACGGTTTTTGTGTGTCGGGGCGGGCGGATTTGGACCGCCGACCTCACGGTCCCGAACCGTGCGCTCTAACCGGGCTGAGCCACGCCCCGAGCGAAGAAAATTATACCGCACTCCCCATTTTTGGCAAGGTCAAGCCGCGAAGCTGGCGGTATTATTATCTCCAAATTGTGGGATGAATTTGCTGCAAGTCTGCCCATCGGAGAGTATAATCAGGGAGAGTTGCGGCCATGACCAGCCTCTTCGTTATTTACCTGTCCGGTCGAAGAAAAAAATTTCCCTGATCATGGACTCTGCGAAATTCCATTTTGCGCTCTGGAGGAGCAAGAAGATATGAGTGACAAGAAGAAAGTGCGCGTCGCTATTATTGGCGTGGGTAACTGCGCCTCTTCGCTGGTGCAGGGCGTCCACTTTTACCGCAATGCTGCTGACACCGACCGCATCCCCGGCCTGATGCACGTCAACCTGGGCGGATACCACGTCAGTGATATCGAATTCAGCGCGGCGATCGATGTTGTCGATACCAAGGTGGGGCTCGACCTCTCCGAGGCCATCTTCGCTTACCCGAACAATACTTACAAGTTCACCGATGTGCCCAAAATGAACGTGCCGGTTGTGCGCGGCATGACCCATGATGGGCTGGGCAAGTATCTTTCCCAGATCCTCAAGAAAGCACCCGGCCCGACTGCCGATATCGTCAAGATCCTCAAGGATACTGGCACCGACGTGGTCATCAATTACCTGCCGGTGGGCTCTGAAATGGCCACCAAGTGGTACGTTGAGCAGATCATCGAGGCCGGCTGCGGCATGGTCAACGCCATCCCGGTGTTCATCGCCAGCTCGCAGTACTGGGGCCAGCGCTTCAAGGACGCCGGCCTGCCGATCATCGGCGACGATATCAAGAGCCAGCTAGGCGCGACCATCCTGCACCGCGTGCTGACCAGCTTGTTCGTGGACCGCGGTGTGCGTCTGGACCGCACCTACCAGCTCAACTTCGGCGGCAATACCGACTTCATGAACATGCTCGAGCGCGAGCGCCTTGAATCCAAGAAGATCTCCAAGACCGGCGCGGTGACTTCGATGCTGCCGTACCAGTTGCCCGAAAGTGACATTCACGTCGGCCCAAGCGACTACGTGCCGTGGTTGAGCGACCGCAAGTGGTGCTATGTGCGCATGGAAGGTACCACCTTCGGCGAGGTGCCGCTGAACCTGGAGGCCAAGCTGGAAGTATGGGATTCGCCCAACTCGGCGGGCGTCGTAATTGACGCTCTGCGCTGCAGCAAGATCGCCCTCGACCGGGGCGTTTCCGGCCCGCTC
>CAYYBV010000211.1:0-1569 GCA_964469675.1 uncultured Verrucomicrobiota bacterium | reverse complement strand
AAGCTGGGCCTGGACCGCGGCATGAGCGGGCCGCTGATTGCCCCGGCTTCCTACTTTATGAAGACTCCTCCCAAGCAGTTCAAGGACGAGCTTTGCCGCGAGATGACCGAAGCCTACATCCGCGGGGAGAATTTGTAATTTGCGGATTACCGCGAAATTTACTGGTATGTTGGTGCGTAAACATCCTAACGTTCCCGCTGAAAGCCAACGGCGGCGGACATCCTTCCGGAGAACCCTGGCCTGGGTGAGTTGCTGGCTGGCATTACAGGCGGTCGTTTTGACCGCCTGTTCGCCATCTGCCGCCTCGGTGGCTTCCTCCAAGGTGATCCCCTCTCCGGTGGTGCAGCACAGCGCAACGCCCAGTCCCACGGCTTTTCTGCCGCCGACGGTCACGCCGACGCCGGCCAAGCCGAGCGCTACGCCTGGCCCCAGCTCAACCCCCGAAGCGCTGCCGATTTTCCGCGCGCCGTCGCTGATCCGGAGCATCGCGCCGGTGGCTTACCTGCCAGATTCCTGCCAGGCGATGCAATACCGTTGGGATCCTGCCCGGGCATCCATTGGCACGATGGTGGTGCCGGTGATGTACCATTCGGTGGTCAAGGACGGCCGCGCATTGGCTGACAACATGAGCATCCATGATGCAGATTTAAAGGCTTTCATGGAGGAAGCCAAACGCCTGGGCTACGAAACCATCACCACGGCACAATTGCTGGATTTTTTGCAGACCAACGCGCGCATCCCCGAACGCTCGCTCCTGCTCATCGTCGACGACCGGCGGCAGGGCGTGGTGTGGAACAACTTCATGCCTTTCCTGCAACAATACCAGTGGACGGTGACGATGGCCTATATCACCGGGCCGGTGGTTACGGACCAGGAGTGGGGCGAACTCAAGCGGCTGAACGATACCGGCTTCGTGGATGTGCAGGCGCACGGCTATTTGCACAACGGCGAATCCTACATCACGGAATTCACATCACCCGAAATCGTGACTCAGGAACTGGTCAAGCCGATCGAGCAGTTGCAGAAGTACCTAGGCAAAACGCCGATCGCCTTCATCTGGCCGGGCGGCAATTACACACCGCAATCGGTGCGAGAGGCCCGCGCTACGGGCTACCAGTTGGGCTTCACCGTGCGGGCACGCGGACCGATCCTTTTCAATTGGGTTCCGCAGGGCGATGAGGAAGCTCCATCTGCTGATCCGCTGTTGACACTGCCGCGTTATTGGAGCACCAACGCCTACAATGCACTGTACGATGCCATCCAGGTTTCGGATGAGGTGCGCCAGAA
Source organism: uncultured Verrucomicrobiota bacterium (assembly GCA_964469675.1). Lineage (GTDB taxonomy): Bacteria > Verrucomicrobiota > Kiritimatiellia > JAAZAB01 > JAAZAB01 > VSJD01. The sequence continues at coordinate 282 of CAYYBV010000211.1, read as the reverse complement.
CGCCGAACAGCAGAAGGTGATCGAGATGGCCTGGTATAAAGCCAACTGCAAGGGCTATCCGGCCATTCCTTGAGGATACAACCGTGGAAGAATGTGTTTTTTGCCAGATTGCCAAAAGAGAACGCCAGGCCGCCGTGTTGTATCAGGATGAGCTGGTGACCGCATTTGAGGACTTGCACCCGATCGCACCAGTGCATTTCCTGGTGGTGCCCAACCGTCACATTCCCTCGGTCAACGAAGTGACCGGCGCGGACGAAGATGCGCTGGGCCGGCTGGTGAGCG
>CAYYBV010000210.1:0-3716 GCA_964469675.1 uncultured Verrucomicrobiota bacterium | reverse complement strand
AGCACATTTTTCTTCGGCATGAGCGAAGAAAACATGTGGAAAATACTGGCTACGCCTTTTGTCATGCTGGGGTCCGATGCCTCCCTGCGCGCGCTTACGGGGCCGTTGAGCCGGGATTACCCGCACCCGCGCGCTTACGGCGCGTTTCCGAAGTTCCTGCGCGCGGCTCTGGATGGCAACTCAATAGCTTTGCCGGAAGCAATCCGGAAAATGACCAGTTTGCCGGCGGACCATTTCCGGCTTAAGGGGCGGGGTAGGGTGGTAGCGGGCGCTTATGCCGACCTGGTCGTTTTTGATCCCGGCACCGTTGCCGATTGCGCCACCTATGCGGCGCCACATGCGCTTGCCCGGGGTATTGAATGCGTGATGGTCAATGGCGTGCCGACGATTGACCGCTCTGTCCTGACCGGAAAGAGGGCGGGGCGGATCCTGTAAGACAGCCTGCCCGTTGCAGTCTTTAGCGAAGTCGGGGAGTGAAGACGGGATGACTGAAGCCGACCCAGGCATGCAGTTTAATTACTCGCAAAGCAATCCAAAACAATGCACGGAAAAATACCATGAACTTGAGAATTAAATTCACCTGCGCCCGCTTATGTGCGCTGGCATTTCTCGGCCCAGTGACGCTGGCTTTGGCTCAAGGCGAAGCCAACCAATTCATTGGTAACGGCCTGGCTGCTCAATTGGGCCTGCCTGTGACGATTTTTGTAGCGAAGAAAGTCATCACGATGGAGCGAGCCAACCCGGAAGCAACCGCCGTCGCGGTGGATGGCAAACATATCGTCGCGGTCGGTTCGCTGGATGAAGTCAAGGCGGTGCTGGGCGATACAAAGTTCGTAGTGGATGATACGTTTGCCGGCAAGGTGGTCCTTCCCGGTTTTATTGACCAGCACCTGCATCCGATTCTCGGAGCGCTGACGCTTTCGACCGAGGTGATTGCGCCGGAGGATTGGGTGATGCCGGAACGGACGTTTAAGGCGGCCTCCACGCCCGAGGCATATCTTGCCAGGCTTAAAGCCGCCGAGTCCGCGATGAAAGATCCCAAAGCATGGCTGTTCAGCTGGGGCTATCATAAGTTGTGGCATGGGCCGCTGGATCGCCCGATGCTCGACTCGGTCAGTGCCACTCGCCCCATCATGGTGTGGCAACGCTCGTGCCATGAGTTCTATCTGAATAGCGCCGCCATTGCGGCGCTTGGATTAACGGAAGAATCCATGCGCGGCAAAGGCGATGCCAGCAAAATGGTGGATTGGGCCGCCGGCCATTGGTGGGAGACGGGGATGAATCTTATTTTAGGACCGTTGTTGAAGGTCTTTGCCACATCGCAGCGATTTGAATTCGGCCTGAAGCAAATGGTCGCCTGCGAACATTCCAAGGGTGTCACCGCCTACAATGAACCCGGCGCGCTGGTCACGCCGGATTTGCTGAAGCTATACCGGCAGATTCTCGGGGCGGAAGATACGCCGATGTACAGCTATTTTATCGTTGACGGGCGCGGGTATGTTGACAAAGGGGTGCCTGCCGCAGCCGCACTTGTGGACGGCGAAAAAATCATCAACGCCAATGCCACCGGCAAAGTCGCGTTTTTTCCAAAACAGATCAAATTATTCGTGGACGGCGCGATCATTTCACAGCTCATGCGAATGAAGGATGGCTATTTGGGCGTGGACGGCAAACCTGATCCATCCCACCATGGTGAATGGCTGATCACCCCGAAAAACCTTGAAGAGCGGAGCAAGGCCTACTGGGACGCCGGCTACCAGCTGCACTTTCATGTCAACGGCGACGAGGGGCTTGAAGTCCTGCTCGGCATCCTGGAGCGACGGATGTGCGAAAACCCGCGCGCCAACCACCGTTCGGTAATCGTTCATTTCGCCAGTTCGACCGAGGAGCAAATCGCCCGCATCGCCCGGCTCGGTGCGATTGTCAGTGCGAACTCCTATTATCCCGTCGGGTTTGCCGACAAATACAGCGTAGTTGGCCTTGGCCCGCAGCGCGCCGACACCATGGTTCGAGCCGGCTCAGTGGTGAAGCGCCATATTCCGTTCTCGCTGCATTCGGATCTGCCAATGGCCCCCAGTGATCCGCTGTTCCTTGCGTGGTGTGCCGCCAATCGTATCACGACGTCCGGCCGTGTTGCGGCCCCCGAGCAGCGCATCAGCGTCGAGGACGCCTTGCGTGCCGTGACCATCGAAGCCGCCTACTCGTGGCAGAAGGAAAATGAACTCGGCAGTATCGCCGCGGGCAAGATCGCCAACTTCACCGTGCTCGAACAAGACCCCTTTGCAGTTGACCCAATCAAACTCAAGGACGTGCCGGTCTGGGGCACAGTTTTCGAGGGCCGTCTTTTCCAGATCAAGAAAAGTGGTGTTGCCCATGGTATGCCGTCGAGCGACAATCCCGCAACGGCGGGAAGCTCATTGCCGCTGCCGTCCTGTTTCGCGCCCAGCGCAGCGGATTGCGATCAAGACTGCGGGGCGTGCAGTTTCAACGGCCTGCTCGTGCGCAGCGGCGTTCTTGGCACCCTGGCCTTTAGCGGGCCTTCAAAATGAATCTATCGTCAATCCGTCGGCAAGGGTTACGGTGATTGCGGGGTGCAGATATGAATATCAGACCACTACGCAAAACTGTTTTTCCTTGACCATCTTCTTGCGTTCCTTCAGGATGCGGAGCTATGCAACGCAATCAACACAAGGTTTCCATGGATGCGCTCGTGTCGCTGTGCAAGCGGCGCGGTTTTATCTTCCAAAGTTCCGAAATCTACGACGGGATCAACGGGTTCTGGGATTACGGGCCGCTGGGCTGTGAGCTCAAGCGTAATATCCGCGATGCCTGGTGGCGCGATATTGTCCACCGCCGCGAAAACATCGTCGGTTTGGACAGCTCCATTATCATGCACCCAAAAGTCTGGGAAGCTTCCGGGCATATTTCCAGTTTTGCCGATCCCATGGTGGACTGCAAGGCTTGCCGCAAGCGATTCCGGGCCGATATGCTCTGCGAGGAGCAGGGCGTAAAGCTGGTCAAGACCGAAAAGGGCTTTGAATTGCCTGCGGGTATCAAGTGCTCGGCCTGCGGATCGAAAGACCTGACCGCGCCGCGGGCCTTCAACCTGATGTTCAAGACATTTGTCGGCCCGGTGGAGGAAGGCTCGGCGACGGCTTACCTGCGGCCGGAAACGGCGCAAGGCATCTTCGTGCAGTTTGCCAATGTGCTGGCGACGGCGCGCCAGAAGATACCGTTCGGCATTGCCCAAGTCGGCAAGGCGTTTCGCAACGAAATCAATCCGCGCAATTTTACGTTTCGCTCGCGCGAGTTCGAGCAGATGGAATTGGAGTTTTTCATCAAGCCCGGCAGCGATGCCGAGTGGCACACCTATTGGGTCAAGGAGCGGATGCGCTGGTATGAGCAAATTGGCCTGCCGGCGGAAAGTCTGCGGCAGTATGTCTATGCCAAGGACGAGCTGGCCCATTACGCCAGCGCTTGTGTGGACGTGATGTATGATTTCCCGTTCGGCGTGCAGGAGCTGGAAGGGATTGCCGCGCGGGGCGACTTTGATTTGAGCCAGCACCAGAAATTCAGCGGCAAGAGCCTGGAGTATTTTGACCAGGAGACCAAAGAAAAATTTGTGCCGCATGTGGTGGAGCCCTCGGCGGGCGTAGATCGCATTGCGCTGGCGATTTTGTGCGAGGCCTATCGCGAGGAATGGGTGCCCTCCGGCG
>CAYYBV010000209.1:2548-3742 GCA_964469675.1 uncultured Verrucomicrobiota bacterium | reverse complement strand
CCCTGGCGCTCCCAGCCCACGAGATCGATCCCATCCGCAGCCTCAACTTGCTGATTCTTAAGCCCGTGCTCTGGGTCTGCAATGTGGATGAAAATCGCCTGGGTCTTGCCAACTCGGACCATGCAATGTTACCGGTCTCCTGCCGCATCGAGCAGGAAATCATGGACCTGGAGCCGGAGGAACGCGGCGCTTACCTCAAGGACTTGGGCCTCACGGCTGCCGGCTTGGATCGCCTCAACCAGGCCGCCGATGACGCATGAGGTCTCATGTCTTGTTACACCGTGGGCAAGGACGAGGTGCGCGCCTGGACGATCCGCAAGGGATCCACGGCGCCCACGGCGGCCGGCAAGGTGCACAGCGACATCGAGCGCGGATTTATCCGGGTGGAGGTAATCAAATTCGATGATCTTGTCGCCACCGGCAGTGAAGCCGAAGCCAAGGCCCACGGCAAAATACAGGTCAAGGGCCGGGATTATGTGATCGCGGACGGTGACATCTGCCACTTCCGGTTCAATGTCTAAATTATCCGGCAGCTTGGCTAAAGCCCATACCCTTCGACCAGGCCAGGGTGGACAACAAAAAGCCGCCGAAGAACAGTCCCTCGGCGGCTTTTTGTTTATTGTAAATCGCGGCAGGCTTAGCAGCTCACGGCTTGCAAGCTACTGTTTTTTCGGCTCTTCCTTGGCCGGAACTTTATCAGCAGTTAGGCCTGTAGTTTTGTCAGATTTTTCAGCAGGGGAAACCAAAGCATCCTTCTGATCAACCTTCTTATCTGCCGGTTTGGCGGTTACACCCGTTTCTTCATCCGGTGTGCCGCCCATGGGTGGCATCATCATCGGCTTGATCGGTTCTGCACCGTTTTGGTAGATAATTTTCGCCTTGTCACGCAGATCCTGAATGAAGGGCACCGCCTTTTCCTGCAGCTGAAGGCCTTTATATTGCGCGGCAAGTTGGGCTTTTACATCAGCAAACGCAACGGTCCGCGGACTATTGTGCTCCGTCATCTGGATAATGTGATAGCCAAAATCAGTCTCGACCACGCCGCTGATTTCATTGGTCTTCAGGCCGAAGGCCACGGATTCAAAGGCGGGCACCATCTGGCCCTTGCGGAATTCACCCAAATCGCCGCCCATCGCCTTGCTGGGGCAATCCGAGTTTTCGTGGGCCAACTGTGCAAAATTAGCGCCCTTGGAC
>CAYYBV010000209.1:0-2538 GCA_964469675.1 uncultured Verrucomicrobiota bacterium | reverse complement strand
CGGGTGAGGCGTCCGTTGCTGCCAGTTGACTGGCCGGCGGGCGCCAAGCCTGCGGTAGAGCCCGCTGTTGCTTCCGGCAGCAGCTTGCGCACGGCGTCGGCCTTTGCTTTTTTAACGGCTTTCTTGGCGGCATCATCCGTGGCACTCACGGTAATCAGGATATGGCGCGCCCGTACGGTTTCCGGAAGCTCGTAGCGGTTTTTGTTCTTATCGTAAAAATCCTTAAGATCCTTTTCGGTCGGCTCGCCGATACCAAGCAACTTGCTTAACTTGACCTGCTCCGTGATGTCTTCCCGAAAAGACTTATCGCTGACGCCATTGGCCTTCAAGATTTCTTCGAGGTTTTTGTTCTTGGGCAGGGTTGTTTTTATTTTCTCGATTTCCGTGTTGAGCTCGGCATCGCTGACCGTGATGTTCTTCTTCGCAAATGCATCGGCCAGGAGAGCGCGCACCACGAGACTGTCAATGACCTGCGGCTTGATGGTCGGCAACATCATGGCAAACTGTTCACCGGAACGTCCACGGCTCTGCATCATCCTGGAAATATCGCCTAATTCAACATCAACATCGCCCTGGGTAATGGCCTTGTCATTGACCTGGACCAGTATCGTCGCGGGGGTATTGCTGAATGTCGCAGCCGCCGGAACAGCCTCGGCCACCGGCATTGCCGCCACCGGTGCGGCCGCTGGCGCCGGCATAGCCGCAGCGGGAACGGGCTTGGCCGCCGGCGCCGGCGCGGGCACAGCGGGGGCGGCGGGAGCAGGCTTGGCCGCCGGCGCCGGCGGGGCACATTTTGGACAGCACCCGCAAATTCCACCCACACCCAGCACTCCAGCCATAACCAACGCGAAAATTCTGCCCGCAAACTCCGTCTTCATTAGATCATTCCTTTCTTAAGCATCCCGTGACAGCGGGATTGCGCAACACAAGTCAACAACATAAGGGCACACTTTACGCATGTTCAGCCTGCATGTCAATGAAAAAAAATGCGCAACACAAAACCAGGCCGGGCGGGACTGGACGGCGCGTTACAAGCGCACACGTCAGTGGCGGAGAGACTGGACGGTGGCCTCGTAAGCTTTAACTTCGCGCATCCAAGCGTGGTTGGCGGGCACGTCTTGCTGGCAACAATAATAATCCCAGACGGCGCCAAACGGCAGGCTTTTTAGTTCCTCCAGCAACGCGAGCCGGGCCGTAAAATCACCCTGCAGTTCCAGCCGCCGCAAGGCGGCGGTTGGCTCCAGCAGTGCGATCAGCAAGGCCTGGAGCATGGCGCGGGCGCCGATAACCCAGGCAGCAACCCGGTTAATGCTGGCGTCAAAATAGTCCAACCCAATATGGACGCGTTGCAAATAATCACCGCGCACGATTTCTTCCGCCAGGGAACGGAGGTCATCCGTGAGCGTCACGACATGATCGCTGTCCCAACGCACGCCGCGGCTGACATGCAAAAGCACCTGGTCCAGCTGGGAAAGCACGGCCGACAACTTGTCGGCGACCGATTCCGTGGGATGAAAATGGCCCATATCCATGCATAACAGCTTGTGATGCGCGACCGCATACGCCAGATAAAAATCGTGCGAGCCGGCAACATAAGCTTCCGAACCCAGGCCAAAAAGCTTGCCTTCCAAGGCGTCCAAATTATGCGCCACAGGGTGGGGCTTCGCGAAAATTGAGTCCAATGACTGGCACAATCGTTCGCGCGGCCCTTTGCGGTCAACCGGCGTGTCCTTTGATCCATCCGGAATCCAGATATTGGTCACACAGGGGGAGTGCAGTTGGCGCCCCATAAACGCGCCGATCCGGCGGCACGCGCGGGCATGGTCAATCCAGAACCGGCGGACGGCGCGGTCAGGGTGCGACAAAGTTCGCCCGGATTCGGCCAACGGATGTGAAAAAAAAGTGCCGTTAAAATCCAGCCCCAACTTGTGCGCACGGGCCCAAGCCACCCAGCCGGCAAAATGCTGCGGCGCCAGCGCATCACGATCAACCGGTCGCGCCCCGGCTTCGGCATAGATGGAATGAAGACTGACGCGATGTCGCCCTGGAATCAGGTTCAGCGCCTTGGTCAAGTCGGCGCGCAGTTCCGGCGGGGTACGCGCACGGCCAGGATAATTACCGGTCGGCAACACACCGCCAAGATTGCCACGCCGCGGCTCAAAACCCGCCACATCATCACCCTGCCAGCAATGGATCGAAAGGCGGATCGCCGCCAAGCGCCTAAGAGCCGCCATCGTATCAACACCGTGTGCCGCATACTGTTCGCGAGCCAATTGATAAGCCTTTTGGATCGTCATGTTTCCCCCTTTGGTTGATGAACGGACGAATTCCTGAAGGGCAGCATATCCTCTTGCCCGGCCTGATGGCAATTGCAAACTGGTTATGAACGGCAAGGCAAATCAAGCGTGCCTCGCAAGGAAATGGCCCCACCCAACATGCCCGCGAGGAAACGCTTGGCGTAGTGCGCAAACCATGTAAAAAAATCACTGGCGTCCCATAGGGACACCGAGGACCGTAGACTTTGGGCTGTAGGCTGAA
>CAYYBV010000208.1:1618-3750 GCA_964469675.1 uncultured Verrucomicrobiota bacterium | reverse complement strand
CTTCGCCGCCGTTGGTGATCCATTGCTTGGTGCCGTTAATGATATAGTCGTCGCCATCCTTGGTGGCCGTGGTGGCGATGGCGCCGGCGTCGCTGCCGGCATTGGCTTCCGTCAGGCCGAAGGCCGCCAGGGATTTGCCGGAGGCGATGCGTGGCAGGTATTTCTGTTTCTGCTCGTCGTTGCCATAAAGAATAATCGGGAAGGTGCCCAGCGCCGTGGCCGCCAGGCTGAGCGCGATGCCGCTGCAAACCTTGGACATTTCTTCGACGGCGATGCAGAGGTCCAAAACCCCGCCGCCCATGCCGCCGTATTTTTCCTCGATGTAGAGTCCGCACAAATCAGCCTGGGCAAATATTGGCAGGATTTCATGCGGAAACTCGTTGGCTTCGTCATAGTGTTCGCGGATCGGCTTGATCTTTTCCTGGGCCACCTGGCGGCATAAATCCTGGATCATTACCTGCTGTTCAGTCAGGCCGTAGTTCATGGTTTGCGCCTCCTGTTATTTTGACTGCTCATTAAAGGGCGGCATTATATGCCGCGGATGGCGGATGGTCAATGAAGAATGGCGGATGGGTAATTGTTAGGGTGCGTTGGGTTGTAGGGGGCGTGTGGTGTGTTGGCGCCATCGCGCCCGCATACGGGCGCGATATATCTTGCATGGCGGCCTGTTTAAAGGGATGCATTCCTTTGTTGATTATGTGGCCAGCCTTTAATTGATTTATATCATCTTAACCGTGCCCGGCAAATCATCCGTCAAACATTATGCCGTATTGCGGCCAAGCGCTGTTGCAGGCGGGTACGGCGTTCGACGGTGCAGTTGTTGCGAATGGCGATGGATACCGCCTTCTTGGAGCCCACCAGGCATACCAGCTTGCGCCCGCGCGTCAGCGCGGTGTAAAGCAAATTGCGCTGCAGCAGCTTGTAATGCTGGGTCGTCATCAGGATTACCACGGCCGGGTGCTCGCTGCCCTGGGCCTTATGGATGGAACTGGCATAGGCCAGGCTGAGTTCGTCCAGCTCATAGAACTGGTAGGCCACCCGGCGCCCATCGAAATCCACCTCAACTTCCTGATCCTCGGTGGCAATTGCCCGAATCTGCCCAATGTCACCGTTATAGACGTCCTTGTCGTAATTGTTCCGCATCTGCATGACACGGTCGCCGGCGCGGTAGATCCTCCCGTAACGCGTGACCGACTCACCCCTGGGGTTCAACACATCCTGTAGAATGGCGTTCATATTCTCGGCGCCCAGCTGGAAGCGGCGCATGGGCGTCAGGAGCTGGATGTCCGTTCGCGGGTTCAGGCCGAACCGCTGGGGGATGCGTTTGGTGATCAGTTCGATGGCGGCGCGGACGACCTTGTCGGGGTCGTTTTCATCTACAAAATAAAAATCAGAATTATCATTGGCCGGTGGCAATTCAAAAAACTCCCCGGTGTTGACCCGGTGGGCATTATGCACGATCCAGCTGCGCGCGCTTTGTCGGAAAATGACGTCCAGCTTTACCGAGGGCAGGGCGCCGGACGCAATCATGTCCCGCAAAACATTGCCCGGTCCCACGCTTGGCAACTGGTCGGCATCCCCCACGAGGACCAACCGGGAGGCGGATGGGATGGCCTGCAGGAAGGCCAGCATCAGGCCGACATCAATCATCGAAACTTCGTCCAGGATAAACACGTCGCCGGCCAGGGGCTTGGTCTGATTGTGATCGAACCGGCCGGTGGCCGGCATGAATTTAAGCAGTCGGTGGAGCGTCATGGCCGGATGCCGAGTGGCTTCCTCCATGCGTTTGGCGGCTCGCCCAGTTGGCGCCGCCAGGCACACTTTCTGGCGTTTAGCCATAAACATATCCACCAAGGCTCGAATAATAGTGGTTTTGCCGACCCCGGGACCGCCCGTAATGATGCACACTTTTTCCATCAGTGCCATGGTCAGTGCCCGGACTTGGCCGGGCGCAAAAGCAATGTGCATGCGTTCGGCGGCCCAGGCAACAGCCTTGGTGGTTTCCGTCGGTGCCCAGCGCGGTGGGGTTTTCAGCAGGCGCGTGATCTGCGCAGCGATTCCGGTTTCGGCATGGAACAGCGCGGCCAGGTATATGGCGGTATCTTCCTCGATCAATGTCCGCTTGCCGAGTT
>CAYYBV010000208.1:0-1608 GCA_964469675.1 uncultured Verrucomicrobiota bacterium | reverse complement strand
TCAAGCACGGCGGGGGGAATGGTCAGCAGTTGCTCGGCCGTGGCCAACAACTCCGCACGGGGACAGTAACAATGGCCTTCATCCGTCAGCGTGTGGAGCGTGTAAATGATGCCGGCCTGGGCGCGCACTACCGATTGCGGCGGGATGCCGATGGCCATGGCGATTTTATCGGCGGACTTGAAACCAATGCCCCAGATATCCGCCGCCAGCCGGTAGGGGTTGGCGCGCACCAGGGCGATGGCATCGTCCCCATAAGCGCGGTAAATCCGCATGGCCTGTGAGGTGCTCACGTTGTGACTGTGCAAAAAAATCATGATGTCGCGCACGGCCTGCTGTTCGTTCCAAGCGTTTTTGATCTGCTCACGGCGCTTTTTGCCGATGCCCTCGACCGATTCCAGGCGTGCCGATTCCCGGCTGATAATACGCAGGGTGTCTTCGCCGAATTTCTTGACCAACCGCCCGGCCAGGACCGGGCCGATTCCCTTGATCAGGCCACTGGCCAGGTATTTTTCAATACCGGCGGAGGATTGGGGTTCAATGCATACCATCTTATGGGCATCGAACTGGAGACCGTGTGTTTTGTGGCGCGTCCAGCGCCCTTCAGCCTGCAGATTTTCACCCGCCCAGATGGCCGCACATGTGCCGACCACGACGATGCCCTCCTTGCGGCCGGGAGTTTTGAGGACGCAAACGGTATAGCCGGACTCTTCCGAGCGATACACGATGTGGTCAATGATGCCGGCGATGCTTTCTGCATTGGCGGCCGCGGCTGGGGCAGGGGTAGCCATGGGGTTCAAGGTTCGGGAATCGGTAGCCGAAGTTTGCCGACATTGGTTGTAGTCACGGTCAGGCTGTTCATCCTTGCGGTCTGGCCGGCTTGCGGAGCCCCGCTTCGTTTTGCCGGCAGTGTTTCGGGCGGAGCCGCATTCATGACTTTGCGTTGCACTTCCTGCATGCGCGTGTGCAAAACTTGCAGTTCGCTGTCACGGCTTTTTAAAAGGTTTTTGGTTTGTGCGTCCTGGGATTTAAGCATATCGGTCAGCGTCTGTTTTTTGGCGTCCAGATCGGTGATCAGCCGCTTGATATCGGCTTGCGCCTTACCGGTGGAATACTCGCGAAGCGCGGCCCCGCCATCGCCGGTGGAGCGTGGAGCGTAGAGTGTCGGAACATCACCTTCGGGTGCGGGCGTTTCCGGGTAGATGCGCTGGATCAAGGCTTGCAGGGAACGGTCCATTGTTTGCCGCTCGGCGCGCAGTTGTTCCAAGAGGCTGTGTGTAAACCAGAGGCCGGCGCCGATGCCTGCGGTCAGAAGCACGAGCAAGAACACACCGATGCGGATATACTCGTTGCGCAGGCGCCGGCGTTCGTTTTCCAGCATCTGTTCGAGGAGCTGTTTTAGCATTTCGGTGGTGGGTGAAGGGACGGGCACGGCCGGAAGATGCTCCCCGGCGCGCATGTGCACCACGTCGTTATTGGTATCATTAGCCATATTCGTTCTTGATCTTTTAAGTGGACGGTTTATAGTGACCGGCGTTTACCAACAAAACCATGCTGCACGGGTGGCGGAATGGCAGACGCGTTAGTTTAAGGGGCTAATGTCAGTAATGA
>CAYYBV010000207.1:0-3751 GCA_964469675.1 uncultured Verrucomicrobiota bacterium | reverse complement strand
AATTCAGCGTGTTTTTGGAGAAAGGAAATTCTTATGACCATCAATGAACTGCAGAATGAAAAAGTCGGCCTGTGTGTTTCCGGCGGATTAGACAGCCGCACTATCGCCAAAAAATTAACCACCCTGGGCATTGACACCGTGTGTTTTACGGCAGACCTTGGCCAGCCGGATGAATCGGATATACGAGCCATTCAGAAGCGCATGGCACCGTGCGGGGTAAAAACTGTAATCGTGGACCTTAAGCTTGCCATGGCCGAGGCATGCTTTGACGTGATCAGGGCCCAGGCCATGTATGACGGCGGTTACTGGAACAGCACGGGGCTGGCACGGGCGGTGACTGTGCAAGGGTTGATCCCCGAAATGAAAAAGCACGGCTGCACAGTGCTGGCCCACGGGGCCACTGGACGGGGTAACGACCAGGTGCGTTTTGAACGCTATGCCAACGTGCTGGCCCCCGAAATGAAAGTATATGCGCCCTGGCGCGATCCGACCTTACTGAATGAATTTCCCGGCCGTACCCAGATGGTGGCCTATCTTAAAGGCTTTGGCATGGTTGCCTTTGCCGGCGGAAATAAAAAATATTCCACCGATGCCAATCTAGCGGGACTTTCCCATGAAGCCGAGGATCTGGAAAGCCTCCAAACTCCCTGCACCATTGTCACTCCCACCATGGGGGTATGGCCGGATAAGGCCCCTGATAAAACAGAGCGTTTCAGCGTGAGTTTTGAAAAGGCAAGGGCCACCAAGATCAACGGTAAAAACGTAACACCCCTGGAGGCCATGCGTTTGGCGAATCGGATTGGGGGACGCAACGGCATCGGCATGAAGCATGCGCTGGAAAACCGGGTAATCGGCACCAAAAGCCGCGGCGTATATGAAGCGCCGGGCATGGAATTGCTTGGGCGTTGCCTGGAGTTTGTCTACCAGGCTGTCTTGGATCGGCGCGCCACCCTGCTTTTTAAGCAACTCGCATGCTTGGTGGCCAATCAGATCTACGATGGCAGATATTTTGACCCAGCCACGCGCGGGGCCCTGGCCGCTATAAAAGTTCTGACCGCCCCCGCCACGGGAGTCGTGCAGGCTGGCCTTTACAAGGGCAACATCTATTTTCAGAAACTGACCGGCTGTCCCGGATCACTTTATAATCCGGCGGATTCATCCATGGAAGCGAGCCAGGGGTTAAACCCCGTAAGCTCACAGGGGTTCATCGAAATTCAAAGCGTTGAGGCCCGCAGCCTCGCCAAGGCAAGGCAGATCAAGACGCGCTAGTGTCTTTGAATTCACGAATTACATTAAAACACCCGAAAATAGCCGCCAGCAGGGCCACGCGAATCCACATGCCATTGCGAACTTGGCGCCAGTAGACAGCGCGCGGATCATGGTCAACCGCGACAGCAATTTCTTGGCGGCGCGGCAAGGGGTGCATGATCACGGCATGCGGTTGCAAGAGCGCGAGATATTTCTCGGTAAACATAAACTTGGAAATATCGATCTTGCCACTGTCCCCGTGCTTCTCATCCCATTCATCCTGAATGCGCGTCATGTAAATGGCATCGGCTTGCGGGATGAATTTTTCAAAATCGCTGCCGAGCTCGAATTCGATATTAGCCGCCTGCAGGAGCTTGATGATATCATCCTTGATCTGCAAAGGCGCCGGCGCAACAAAGCATTGCTTGACACCATGATAGAGGGTCAGCAAAAAGGCGAGCGAACGCACGGTACGCCCCCGGGCAAGGTCGCCGACAAACACGACTTTCTTATGGTCAATGCCACCACATGTTTCAAAACTGCGTTGAAGGGTATAAATATCAAGCAAAGCCTGGGTCGGATGCTGATCCTTGCCGGAACCAGCGCTGATGATCGGCACGGGGCGCTCGGTATTCGAAAGCACCCAAGCCATTTTTTCCGCCAGACCGCCAACGGCACTGCGCATAATAATAACATCGGCAAACGAGCTGAACGTGCGGATGGAGTCCTCCTGTGTTTCACCTTTCATTTCGCTGGATGTGGCGATATCGCGCACTTCCACTGTTTTCATGCCCAGGATCTGGCAGGCGGAATGAAAGGAAAGAAAAGTGCGTGTGCTGGGTTGTGAAAAATAGAGCATCGCCGTCCGATGCGCGAGAAGGCTACTTAAAAAATCCATGCCCGTTTTACTTTTGGCAATCTGGCGAATCCGCGTAGCCATCAACCCCAGCTCTTCCAAAAGCGGCCTTGTGAATTGCTGGGCCATTAGCACATGAAAGGGACCGTTATCCAGATTGAAGCACGCGGCCTTCTCCAGTGGCGCCAACCCCTGCAGGTCATCCCACCCCATTTGGGCCAGCGTGCGTATGTCTGAACGCATCATAGTCGATCACCTTCCCTTCAAGGTTGCCACCATTAACGCCTTAATGGTATGCACCCGGTTTTCGGCCTGGTCAAATACTTTGGAAAATGGAGCTTCAAAAACCTCGTCGGTAACTTCCAATGCGCCCAATGTGCGCGTTAATTCCGTCTCGTTGTTATGGAAGGCTGGCAGGCAGTGTAAAAAAACAACGCTTTTCCGATCAAGATTGCCGGTTTGCCGCATTAGATCCATGTTGACCTGGTATGGCTTCAGAATCCGCAACCGCTGGTCAAATTTCGATTCCTCACCCATGGAAACCCAGACATCCGTATAGATAACCTGAGCGCCGACCACGGCCTTGGCCGGATCGGTTTCCACGGTGACGGTACAAGCGTTCCGGCGGCACACAGCGCCAACTTCATTCAAGTACGCTGGGTCGGGCGCAAGTTCCCGCGGGGTGCAATCCACGAAATTGGCACCCGTTTTCGCGCACCCCATCATAAGCGAAAGACAAACATTGTTGCGTCCATCTCCCAGATAAACGACTTTAAGTCCTTTCAGCCGTTGAAAGCATTCACGGATGGTCATCAGGTCGGCCAGCGCCTGCGTTGGATGGGCTTCGTCGGTCAACCCGTTCCAGACCGGCACGCCCGCATAGCGCGCCAGTATTTCCACGGTTTCCTGCTTAAAACCACGAAACTGGATGGCATCAAACATGCGGCCCAACACACGGGCGGAATCTTTGATGGATTCTTTTTTGCCAAAATGAATATCGTGCCATCCCAGAAACTCGACACTGCCGCCCTCATCCACTGCGGCCACGGTAAAGGCCGATCGGGTTCGGGTAGACGCCTTTTCGAAAATCAGCGCGATATTTTTACGCGCGAGAAGGTTGCCATGCACACCCCGCCTTTTTTTATTTTTCAGGCGATCCGCCAAATCCAGCAGGTAAATCAACTCGTCATCCGTTAGGTCGGAAATTTTCAACAGGCTACGATGCTTGAGGTTGATTTGTTTAGGCATGTTCATTACCTTTCAACTGCCTGCCCAGAACAATCTAATTGCATTCATAACACAAGCGCACATTCGCGCAAGTATATTTAGATTGGCGCCCAGGCATCACGCTTGGATTTCACATCGCACATAGATGCCGCACGGTAGTATTTTGGCACTTTGACAGAATGGCAGGCCTAATTCCCCGCTGCTGATTTTAACCTTTCTGTTTGCCAGGATGTCGGACAGCATATTGGCAATTACCAGCGCCGACACATTGGTTGTATAGCAGTTTACCAGAAACAGAAGCGGATGAGCAGATAATAATTTGCGCGCTTCGGATAAAAGCGCCCACAGTTGGTCCTCGAGCTTCCAGACTTCGCCATGGCACCCGCGCCCAAACGAAGGGGGA
Source organism: uncultured Verrucomicrobiota bacterium (assembly GCA_964469675.1). Lineage (GTDB taxonomy): Bacteria > Verrucomicrobiota > Kiritimatiellia > JAAZAB01 > JAAZAB01 > VSJD01. The sequence goes on along the minus strand of CAYYBV010000207.1, from coordinate 17 downwards.
TCCATGACCAGCGCATC
>CAYYBV010000206.1:0-3752 GCA_964469675.1 uncultured Verrucomicrobiota bacterium | reverse complement strand
CCGGTGATCAAGCATTACAAAGGGGTCTGCCATGTATTTGTGGACCGCAGCGCCGACCACGCCATGGCGCTGGCCATCATTGAAAATGCCAAATGCCAGCGGCCCGGTGTTTGCAACGCCATTGAAAAAGTACTGATCCACGAGGACATTGCCGCCGCATTCCTGCCCCGCCTGGCCAAACGGCTGCAAACGCGGGGCGTCGAACTGCGCGGGGACCACGCCGCACGGCGGATTGTTCCCACGATCAAGGCGGCCGCCGAATCGGATTGGACAGCCGAATACCTGGATTTAATCCTGGCCATCCGGATTGTGCCCTCCATCCAGGCAGCGGTGGAACACATCAACCGTTACGGCTCGCACCATTCCGATACCATTGTCACCGCTAACGGCACCGCCGGAAAAATATTCACCGACGAAGTGGATTCTGCTTGTGTTTACATCAACGCCTCAACCCGTTTTACTGATGGCGGCGAATTCGGCATGGGCGCCGAAATCGGCATCAGCACCGATAAATTGCACGCGCGCGGCCCCATGGGACTTGAAGAACTCACCACCTATAAATACGTGATCCGCGGCACCGGCCAGGTCCGGGATTGTAATCTTCAGCGAATTGCTTCGACTGGCAAGCCCATACCGTTAGGGCGCGCCAAAATCGGGCACAAGGCACAGAACATGCACACGGCAAACATTCCGGTCAAATCTTAAAAAACGAGGAAACCATGGCTTTACCGAAGCTTTTTGTTGTTGGCGACAGCATATCCGTGGGCTACAGCCCACACCTGCAAAAAATGACCAAAGGCGTTTTTCGGTTTTACGACCGTAAAACCGGGATGGAGGAAGCCCTTAAAAACCTTGACATCCCGCTTGGCTCCAACACCGGCGATTCCGCCATGGTCTTAAATTATCTGCACACCATGCTGACAAAGTCAGACTGGCGCCCTGACATCCTCGTGTTAAACTGTGGCCTGCACGATATTAAAACAACAAGCGGAATTATACAAATCCCGCTCAGCGCCTATCGCCGCAACCTGGCCGCCATTATCAGCCTGCTTGCCGACCAAGGGGTTTATATGATCTGGGTCCGCACCACACCGGTGGTTGACAAACTGCACAATACCCGCATGGAATGCTTCAAGCGCTATGCCCGCGATGTGAAAAAATACAACGCGGCGGCGGATATAATCATGCATTCAGCCGAAATTAAAACAATTGACCTTTACACCTTCACCGCAAAACTTGGGGATGGCAAGATGATCTACCGGGACCATGTGCATTATTATCCCGAAATTGAGGCCCTGCAGGCCGCATATATCGCCGGATTCCTACAAGCCGAAACAGCGTCATCTCGCCGGCTGACGAACCCCAACAAGCGGCAAATCCGCCGGCGAATTACCTTAGGCGTCTCGTGATTTTATCGCGCAACGGCGACCATTATGATCCACACGTGGCAATGACGAGCAACAGGTTGTCACAGACCTGAACGCCAACCTTATTTCAGCGAAGGATCCTTATCAGCAGGGATGGCCACCGGCTTGACACCACCGGCTTGCGGCGGCAGGATAGCTTCAGCGGGAGCAGGTTTTTCAACCGAAGATTCAACCAGCACCGCGGGAGGAACATCGTTTTTTTGCTGTTTAAAATCCTTGGTTACCAGCGGCAACTTTGACCGCGGGGTGTCATACGGATTAAAATTGCGCCGGGGTTCATTTATATCCTTAAGGGTTAAACCGTAACGCCGGGCCAGCCATTTCCATTCGCGGCCGGTAAAATGAAAAATCGGATCCATTCCGTTAATCAAATCGGCCAGCACCATCGTCTTTAGACGCATCACATCAGCGCCCCAGGAGGAATCATCCTCCAGCATGGCCGGAAGCGCATGGTCATCGCCGATAACAATCGCCTGGCGCGGCCATTCCGCGACGAAACGGTGCTCGCGAAAATCATCCGGGCTCACATACTGCCACGTGCCTTTTGTCCAGACAAACAACAAGGGGTCAACCGCGCGGGCATCGCCCCGGCAGGACAACACGACTACCGGCCGCATGTCCGCCAGATCCATGGCTAATTGTATTATTCGCGGGCGAGCCGGAACAATCAAGAGCGTCGTTGCGGGAGACGGCCGGGCCGCGGCCTGCAAAGAGGAAGCGGCCATCTGCATACCGACAATCAACCCCACGCACCACAACACCCGACTAATACGAAAAACCATAATCCACCTCCTCGTTGATGCTATTTGACGTTTTGCGCGGATTCCGCCACGGCGCATATTAAATAAATCGATTTATTCTATTGAAACATGCGGTTAAACGCAAGCGCAATTAAAACACCTGGTTGCTAACCAAAATCGCCGGACAACCGCCTTATGCTTTCAACAGCGGATCATGGCCAGAAAATTACGGACACGCGCCTCGATATCAGCCCGCCGGATGGCCTGCAGTTTTTCCAGGCTGAAAGCCTCCACAGTGAATGAGGCCACCATGGCGCCATAGACCATGGCGCGCCGAACCATTAGAGGCGTTATCTTCCGCGCACACGACAGCATGCCCATAAGTCCGCCGGCAAAAGCATCGCCCGCGCCGGTCGGATCATGAACCTCGTCTACCGGATATGCCGGGACCATGACTAACCCGTGTTTTGAAAACAACATGCTGCCATGTTCGCCTTTTTTTACGATAACATATCGCGGTCCAAGCGCCAGCACGTGCCGCGCAGCCTGAACCAGGTGCTCGGCGCCGGTCAATTCGCGGGCCTCGGAATCGTTAATTATGAGCATATCCACCTTGCGGATGACTTTTAAAAGCGTGGAACGTGCCGTTTTGATCCACAAATCCATGGTATCGGCCGCCACAAAACGGGGCGCGTGCATTTGCGCAAGCACGCGGAGCTGGAGCTCTGGCGCAATATTGGCCAGGAACAGAAATGGGCAGGCACGGTAAGCCGGCGGCAGGGCAGGCATAAAATCGGCGAAAACATTAAGATCAGTAGAAATCGTACTACGGTTGTTCAGGTTGCGTTCATAAACACCCGACCATCTAAAGGTCTTGCCATTGGCCGTCTCTAATCCCTGTTGATCAATGCGCAAGGCACGAAAAGTCGCACGATGGCGCGCCGGAAAATCGCGTCCAACCACTCCCACCATGCCCGTACGTGCGAAAAATGACGCCGCCGCACATGCGTAACTAACCGATCCACCCAGGATGGCGCGACGTTTGATCCGCGGGGTTTTAACGGTATCCAAAGCGACAGAACCAACCACGACCAGGTTGATCGCATTATTTCCACGGCATGATTTCATAATAATCCAAACCTTTCCAATTCAAATGACGGCATTTCCCAAACAAGCCGGGAGTTTAGACATATTGGCATTGTGACGGTTCAGGCACGGAAGTCAAATATTTTGTCCATTGCACAATTTGCAAACCATGCTATCATAATTGATAAATAAAAAGTATGCCGTCACCTTCACGCCGCATGGCACAAGATGGCATACACCTGGCATTCCCACAATTTAACGAAACAGGCAGGATGTGACTGAAGCGGATACATCAGGAATCGAGGCGGAACGCGTCAAACAAATTTCCTGCGCGGAATGCCACAAAATCTTGGATGTTTCGCACCTGCCCTCTTTTTCGGAAATTAAGTGCCCCGCTTGTGGCATACCTCAGATCGTCCCTGCACGTTTCGGCGGTTTTTCTCTGATCGGGCGTCTCGGCTCCGGTGGTATGGGCATGGTTTATCACGCCATGGACAAG
>CAYYBV010000205.1:0-3759 GCA_964469675.1 uncultured Verrucomicrobiota bacterium | reverse complement strand
GCAACTACTTGGAATGGAAGGGATGCCGCTGGATGATGATGCGGTTTATGGGAGGGATGAAATGAAGGAGGGTAAGGAATGAAATACAACCCGCAAATCGTGAGCGCGTATTATGTCCAAAGCGGATTACCAGCGCCGGTATTTGAACACCGTTTTCATCATACGCGCAAATGGCGACTGGACATTGCATGGCCGGATCACAAGCTGGCCGTCGAAGTGCAGGGCGGCATATTCATCCAAGGGCGTCACAGCCGGGGGGCGGCAATGCTCAAGGAATGGGAGAAGCTGAACACGTTGGCGGTCATGCGATGGCGGGTTATGTATTGTCAGCCAAAGGATATTTGTACTACCGATTTTGTAACGCGGTTGATTGATGCGATTTATTAACGCGGTGAAGAAGGAGGGGTGATGACATTCAGAGTACATTTGCAGTATCCAAAGCCGAAGGATATGGGATTGTGCTGTATCAGTTTGGATAAGCACGGACAGGCATTGCTGATTACTTCCGATGGCGCAAAGGCCATTATGGAAATGCAACGCGCAATGGTTGACTGGATGCAGAAGGCTGGGTTTATCATATCCGGCTTTGAGACGAACGGACATGAGCGGAACGGCAGACCGAGATTCCGCTACCAGGAATGGTTTTGCGCTTATGTGGAGGATGGGAAATGCCCGCCCAAGTTGACATAACGAAATGCAAGGGATGCAGGACATGCGAGGCAGTATGCCCTGAACGCGCGATTACATGGGATACGATCAACGCCGTGCCGATGGTGGATACGGATAGATGCGTTGATTGCGGATTATGCGCGATCACGTGCGATCATGAGGCAATGGAGATTGTCAAAGACGATTAATTCAACTCGCTCAATATCTGCGCCTTCTGCCATTCGTGGTTGACGGCCTGTAATAGTTCCGGTGTCGGGTTGCCGTGTCGCCTGTGACAATTCCACCCATGCCACGCGCCCAGGCGCAGGCCCAGCCACCAGACCGGCGCGCGCGCCCAGTGGCCAAAGTCACGCATCCCGTCACGGAACCAGTTATCCGCCCAGCGCCGGGCGGCTGTGTCGCTCGTTGCGGTCTTGGGCAACCAGGGCGATTTGACGCCCAGGGCGTAAAGCAAATCGTGCCCGACCCCCAGCGGATGAGGCATTTTCATCCCCCGAAAGTTCAATTCGTGCATAAACGTGATCCCGTCCGACTGCTGGTCATACCCGACCGCGTAAGCCGCGTTGACGATCTCCCGCACAATCGGGCGCGGCTCGATCTGGCGCAAAAGATAGGCAATCAATTCGTGCTGTGTTTCATGCGTCATGCTTGCTACCCCAAACGATTTGATAAACCTCGCCCCGGTTGCCGTCCGCCGTTCGCGCAAAATATCCTTCGGTTTCCAACGAATTTACCGCCACGCGGGCATGGAAGCATCTTCCCCCGATCTTGGTATTCCCGGCTGTAACGACGCCTACAAGCGCGATTTCCCCGCGCGTATTTGCCACCCAAACGCTGTCAGGATTTGCCCCGGCAATGTAAAGGCTGTTCCCTGCGACCTTCATGTCCATGATTTTTTCGCAGTCAAGACGGGTCACAAGGCCGCGATTCAAGGTATAGACCCCGTTCATGCTGCTGTAAACCAAGTCGCCGGCAAAGGGAATGACGCATTGACAACCCGGCAGCCGGCGCAAACTGCCATCGCTGCATGATAACCCGCAAGACCCGCTGTCGCTGTCGGCCACGGCGGCATATAAGTTACCATTAAAGCTGCATGCGCTCATGGCAATCCCATCGCCGGGCATGGTGCTCAACTCGTATCCGTCCATGGTCAACCCGTCCCGCATTCTGATTTTGCCGTCGTCAGTATCCAGCACAATCAACGAGCCGTTATGGAACGCGGCGGCGGTGGCAAACCGGGTTTTGAATCGGCGGAACATCTGATGCCCATCCATGCCCCACAAGTGCCCGTTCTCCCCCACCAATGCAACGTAGCAGCCCATCTCCAGCGGGTTGCCGATTGTCTCGTTGCTGCTGCTGGTCTCGGATCGGGTATCATCGTGAATCAGGATTTTGCCAAGATACACCTTGGAATGCCGCCGGCTAAGATTATCGCAAAGGCACGTTACCAGCCCGTATTTGGTATAGCCCATCCCGCAAGGTTTCCATGGAGCAGGGAACGGCTCGACAAGGTTTCCAAGTTTCGGCATGGTGAATCGGTCAATCATGGTTGTTTCCAGTCATAGTTTGTGTTTCAACATTTGTCCCCGTCGTATAGGTGAATTGTGGAATCGCAGCAGGACAATCGCACTCAGTGATAAACGGAGAATGCACCTTGCCACATCGCGGACATACCCACCCATACATTGTTGGGAAAAATCGTTGATTGTAGCACCTCTTACAAAGACCCGCAAACGGCTTATCATTTTCCGTTAACTCTTTGCCACATCTCCAGCAGTTCATAACGCCCCTTTCATATGGCTATTCTGTTCATCCAGCAACCGCATAAATTCCGCAAGCAATTCCTCAAACCGCCGCTTTTCAGTAATCCCGTTTTTCGCATCTGACACTACCCGCGCCGCTACGGCCGCTTTGCATACATCCCGGCAAATGCAGTCGCAGCAGTAGGCGGTATGGGGCAGGGTGTTCATTACGTGCCTTTCCATAATCTGAACGCTTGAGCCAGCGCAACCAATGCGGATATAACAATCGCCCCGATAGACAACGCCCGTTCCGGTCTGCCTTTGATCGTTTCAATATCCCTTGCGTTTTGCGCCCCCACAACACACCCTTTAGATTTCAAGTCCGCAAGATCGGAAAACACCTTGTTAAAATCGGCGCGGTTTTCCTGGCGGTTGATTTCAGCTTGTCGCCGCAAGTCCTCAAACGCTTGTGACAACCCGCCTATGATTCGTTGTTCTTCGTTCGTCATTGTCACCCCTCTCGTTTACCCGCACCACCCTTGCCCGGTGTTCAAATGTCGTTAACTCCGCATCGCATCGGGCGCAATCCCCCGCGCAATGGTCAACCTGTTCCCCCGTGATACGGCATTTCATTTTGCCCGGCTTCCCCGTTATTTTTTTACCTGCAAACAGTAAAAGATTTCGTCGAACCCAAACACATTAAACCGCTCCCAGAACTGTTGCCAAACCAGCCCGCCAAAATTCCAAAACCAGTTTGCCCCAAACCGATATAACTTCAATCGTTTAACCATCCCCCCCGCAGCTTTCGCCCAAAATCGAAGTTCAACTTTTTTTATTTCGCACCGAAAATTGGTATAGTTTTCCCCTGTATCACTTTTGCCACATCCTTTTGCCATTGTGAACCATGCGCCTACGCCCCAATAGGTGTAATGCTGGGGATAATGAGCGGCTACAGCCGTATAGTGTGGCACAACAATTTCTATCGTGGCGTCAGGCTCACAAATCCGATACATTTCATCCAAGAATTTCCACAATTTATCAGCGGGGATATGCTCCAACACTCCTTTCAATAATACGTATCGAGCCGAACAATCCTTGACCGGTATATTTAATAAATCGCAATGAATATCAGCCTTAACCGTAGGGTTAAAGTCCACATTAATGAACCCTTCGCGATAATCCTTCCCGCACCCTAAATTATATTTATTTGTTTTCATGGTGTTTCATACCTTACGATTACTATGCCGCTGCCACCTGCGCCGGAAACGGACGAGCCAGCGTTGTCACACCCACCCCCGCCGCCTCCGGTATTGACAACACCGTTTGTCCCGTTTGCGTTGTATTGGCC
>CAYYBV010000204.1:0-3769 GCA_964469675.1 uncultured Verrucomicrobiota bacterium | reverse complement strand
TGCATGCAATTATTCCTTCCTGATTTTGATTGCCTTGGTATTTGGCGAATTTCATTTCGCGCCATCTGCCGCAGAACAATTTGTATAGCAAAGTTCCATGAATAGGTCATCACCTTATTTTTGTCACCTCAATTCACAACGCCATGCGCCAAGAGCACTCGTCGCGGGCAAGCCGCTACCATGATCCGCAGATCCAAATACACCCGATGTGGCCAGGCACAACCGCAACCGCAGTTCCAGCAATGGCGGCCATGCCCCCGGTTTCACCGGGGAGGCCCAACAGTCTAAAATGATCAGGCTACAGCTGGCGCACCAATGGAATACTGATATAACACCTTCAAGATCATCAGGCAATTCACCGATACGCACACTTAAGCATAATGGCAAGCCCGGCCAGCAGAGGCAACAGTTTTTGAGATTGGCAATCAAGATTTTAGGCATTAAAATAATGAACTTAAAAAATCGGTTTCTAAACATCCAGCCCGACAAACAAAGAACATAAGCATGCAAAACATTATTATCAGCATTTTTGGCTCTTCCATCATGGAAGGACGCATCGGTACCGACAAGGTTGCGGACCGCTGGTACAACATTTTACAAGCCAAACTTGCGGAGCGTTTCCCGTCAATTTGTTTTTCGATCATCAATGGCGCCGTCGGCGGGGAATCAACACGTGAATGCATGGCCCGTTTCAACAGCGCCGTCCTTGCATATAACCCGGATTACTGTTTATTCATGATCGGCGGCAACAACCACGACGCCAGACATCCCGAGCGCATACTCGTGGAAGGCGAGCTGGAAAAACTCATGAGCGAATTTTCGGAACGTCTGCCCGCAAAAACAACCCCCATCGGCGTCATTCTGAACCAATGCTTGAACGAGCGGCATTTTGCCACAAAACACCCGGCGTTTCAGGAATATTTAAAACAATACGGCGGACTTGACGAGGCGCTGGAAGTTGAACGTGAAAAATTCCGCAATTTCATCCGCAAGCACAACTACCGCAGCCTGGACCTGCACAAGTTGTTCGCGCACAATCCTGAACAATATGTCCGGCATGAGGATGGCGTCCATCTGAACCAAGCAGGGCACCGTTTGTTCGCCGAAAAAATGTTCGAACTTATGGAACAACTGATCGAGGGGCAACTTGCCGCCGGCCAAGTGCCCAATCAGGCAAAAACCAACGGGCAAAGCCGGGTTTTCCCGTAGTGCGATGCGCGGGATTGATGATAGGCCCAGCTGCCCGTGGAGCGCCCGGCATCACTGGTGATCACTTTCTTTAAACCCCTGTTCGGCCAGCGCCACCTGTGATTGCAATCAAAGAATGACACAAGTGGCAAACCGATCATGCCTGCACAGGCAAATCAAGACAGCATGACCGCAAGCCCGGCTCAAATCCGCGTGGCCTATCCGCAAGGTAGCATCTGACTGATGAAAAAGCACGCCCGTTCGGCGGCTTAACTGGCAAAATCATATTGACGCTACCTCAAAAAAAGACAAGCATACTGATCGGCGTGAGCCGTTACACTGATAAATTTACCACCGGAGGCAGCATGAATAAAATTATACTTGGGATTGGCGCCACTTTAATCAGCATTATTGCGCTAACCGACACCGGGGCAACGACTGGCGGCAGTGTGTCAATAACTGAATTCCCCCTAAAGCAGGTTGTTTTATTTACCAGCGGCACAGCCTATTTTGAGCGCACGACCGAAATATCCGGGACGGTCACAACCGAGTTGGCCTTCAAAACCGACCAGATCAACGACCTGATCAAGTCCCTCGTCCTTATTGACGATGGCGGCGGGCAAATCACCGCCGTGACCTATGAATCACGTGACCCGGTTGACCGCACGCTCAAGTCTTTCAGCGTGGACCTGACCGATAATCCCAGCCTGGGCATCCTGCTCAACCGTTTGCGCGGGGTGAACGTGCGCGTCAAGGCAACCTCCCGCGACTGGACCGGTATGGTCGTTGGGGTGGAAACCCGCAAACGAAATATTGACAAAGAAATCATTGAGGAAAACATCCTCAATCTGATGAGCGATAAAAACATCCATGCCTTCGCGCTCGATGCGATCCAGGAAATAGAAGTACTCGACCCCGCCATCCAGGCTAACCTGACTGACGCGCTCAAAGTTCTGGCGGTTAGTCATGACCAGGGGAAGAAAACGGTGCGCCTGACTTTCGCCGGCGAAAAACGCCGGCAGATACGGGCAGGCTACATGCTGGAAGCGCCGGTCTGGAAGACCAGCTACCGCCTGGTGCTCGATGACAAAGACACCCCAATGCTCCAAGGTTGGGCACACATTGAAAACATGACCGACGATGACTGGAACGGCATTACTTTGACGCTCGTTTCCGGGAGGCCGCTCTCGTTTATCCAGAACCTGTACGACCCGATTTACCTGCACCGCCCGGTGGTCCGGCCGGCCATGGATGAAAATCTGGCGCCGCCGGAATATGAGGCCGCCATCGCCGAAAGCGCCCCTGCAGCCATGGCCATGGATGCGCTTAGCGTCCGAAACGAAGGGAAGGACAAAGAAGGGGCTAAACGCATGATGTCCAGGCGCAAGCCCGGCGCAATGGCCATGGCCGCCGCGCCAACCCGCCCGCAGGTAACCATGGCCGCCATGGGCGGTGGCGGCGTGGAAGCCATGGCCGCCGCGCGCGAGGCAGGCGAATTATTCGAATACGCGATAAAAGATCCAATTTCCCTGCCACGGCGTCAATCGGCTATGATTCCGATTGTCAACCGGACGATCAAAGGCAACAAGCTTTCGATTTTTAACGCCCAAATCAACCCCAAGAATCCGTTGAATGGCGTAGAACTGAAAAATACGTCGGGCCTGTTCCTGATGCAGGGTCCGGTTACCGTTTTTGAAGACGGCATGTACGCCGGCGACGCGCGCTTGACCGATACCCAGCGCGGTGAAAAGCGCCTGCTCGCCTACGCACTCGACCTGGCCGCGGAGGGCAAACTGGAGCGCAAGAGCGAGCCGGAGGAAATCGTGTCCATGAAAATCGCGCGCGGCACGTTGACGCTCCAGCGCAAGTTTGTGGATACCGCCATCTACACGCTCAAAAACAAGCGCGAAAAAACACGCCAGTATCTGATCGAGCACCCCCTGCGGAGCGATTGGGAGCTGCTGGAACCGGCCAAGGACGTAGAGAAAACCCGCGATGCCTACCGCTTCCGCCTGGAACTCGGTGGTGGTAAAAGCCGTGAAATCTCCTTCCGCGAGCAGCAACTGCAACCAGAGATCATTATGTTGGCCAACATCCAGGGCGACCAAATCCGCCTTTTCATCAGCCAGAAAAATATTTCCGACAAATTACGCCAGGCGCTCAAAAATCTCATGAGCATGCAGGAGGCCCTGTACGCCGTCCGCCAGGAGCGCCTGCAGAAGGAACAGCGGGTCAAGGCCATTGCGGAGGAGCAAAACCGCATCCGAACGAACAAGCAGACCGTGACCAAAAACTCGGAAAGCTATTCCATGTGGGAGCGTAAACTTGTCCAGCAGGAAAAGGACCTTGACCAACTGAACCTGGACCTGGAGAAATTGCGCGCCGACGAGCAGGCTCGCAACGCAACAATTGCCCACTTCCTAGCGGAATTGAATGTGGAATAGCTTGATCCCGGAGACGACTCAACGTCTTCAGCGGTGCGCCAGCTCGGCGGATAGTTCCAGATAGACATTGCCGGCCGGCAGCAGGACGTTCCAGGGGCGATGCATATCACATAGTTTTTGGACATTCCCCCGGTTTC
>CAYYBV010000203.1:0-3773 GCA_964469675.1 uncultured Verrucomicrobiota bacterium | reverse complement strand
GATGTAATCTCACCGGGAGAATTCATGGCTTTGCGGGTGCTCACCCCACTCATCGTATTACCCGTGTTGAGCATTCCTATCATCAGTGCGTTTGGTTGGATCCAAGGCCCTGTTCCCAACGGTTTGGGCGCACGGTTCATAACCCTATTCGGCATACTGTTGCTGACAATGACACTATACCCGTCATTATGGATTAAGCAGGCGATCGCGCTCCGCCACCGGGTAATTCTGAAAGCCCTGCCGTTTGTGATGGATTTGCTTACGCTTTCGGTGGAAGCCGGACTTGATTTCATGGCATCGATTAAAAACATCGTTGACCGGAGGCCGCCCGACCCGATTGCCGAAGAGTTATCACGGGTGTTGGTTGAAATTCAGCTTGGCAAAACACGACGCGAGGCGCTGGCAAGGTTTGCGGAACGCGTGCGTCAGCCGGACATCCAATCCCTGGTAATGGCCCTGATCCAAGCCGATGAGCTGGGCGTCAGTATCGGCGCCACGTTACGAATCCAATCCGACCAAATCCGCGCCAAACGTTTTATGCGTGCCGAAAAACTAGCCAATGAGGCACCCGTCAAAATGCTGTTTCCGCTGGTGGCTTGTATTTTCCCGGCAGTTTTTTTAATCATGCTGGGTCCAATCATTTTACAAATGATGAAAACCGGGATTTAGAACCAGTCCTTAAACCTCGCACCACCGCCCATCACCGGCTCACAACCCCAACAGTCGTACAATATAATACAGCGTCGGCACGGTCAGGATGCTTCCTAACGTCGAGTAAAAAATGGCGCGGGCGGCCAAGGGCGTATTGCCACCGAAACGTTCCGTGACGACACTGCAACTGATGGCCACAGGCATGGCCGCAATCAAAAAAGTTACCATACGCGTCACTTCTGGAATGCGCAATCCAAGCAGGATCGCGACCGTCAAGATCAGGATGGTAATCACCGGAGCAACCAGCAGACGCAGGAAAATTACCCCAACAAAATCGCGCGTCGGGTAATGATCTGCCATATTCAAGCTACCCAACTGCGCGCCGGTAATCACGAGCGAGAGCGGGATCGTAAGGCTCCCCAGCATGGCTAACGCCTGGACCACGGACGCGGCCGCGAGCACACCGGCCGAGACTCCGACCACGGACACGTTTTCTAGCGTACGCATAAACGGCAAAACCAGAGCAAGGCCGACCCCCGCCACGGTAGCCAGCAGACCATGATTTACGGCTAATTCTTTCAAGGCCGTTTTATGCGATATCATCCCGCGCAAAGTCCAGACGCCAATTGTCCATAGCATCAGTTGGGCACCCACATTGCACAACAATACATCCCGAACACCGGCATCACCGAAGAGTTTTTCTACAATCGGCAATGGAAAAAACACCCAATTTGGCATGGCCACTAGGAAAACGGCGGTGGCAATGACGCCTTTGTGCTGAAAAAGCGGCATGCCCAAACGCCCTACGCCTTTGGCAATTACAATCACAGCGGCACCGAGGAGCGGCACGAACCAACTTTCGCGCAGCACCTGGGGGTTTACTGTCCGCAACATTTGTGTGAATACCAAGGCCGGAAAAATCATATCCACCAGCAGACGACTGAAGACCCGGACGGAATCATCGGTAATCATGGCACGCTTGCGCGCCAACCAGCCCAACGCCATGACCAGGAACATGGCCGCGAGCTTCAATAAAACTGTTAGAAAATCGGACATTGGGATAAACCTGGCGATTTAATTAACAATTGATTTACCGCAGCAGGCGGGCAAGCCCGAGTCGGAAATATTCGGGATAAACAATTCAAAACCAATATTTAATTATCACCAAATCGTTTGATTTTTTTAATACCACACCTTCCAAAGAAAAAGTCCCTGCGGCGGCGCCGTCGGCACACGTGCCGTGCGAATTTTCGAACGCAGGATACACCGTGCCTCCTCCGGAAGCACGGCGCCCTCGCCCACACGGATTAAGAATCCAGCCAGGCTGCGCACCATCTTATAGAGGAACCCATCGCTTTGCGCCCGGATAACGATTTCCGACCCTTTCCGGCTTACCGTTAATTTCATTACATGCCGCCGCGTGGTTTCGACCTCGCGATTGGGATTGGCGGTGAAAGCAGCAAAGTCATGCCGGCCAACCAGTATCGCGGCAGCCGACTGCATGGCACGCACATCCAATGGCATACGCACATGCGTCCGGTATAAACGCAAGAACGGTGAAATCACTTTATCGTTCCAAATAAAATAACGATATTCCTTGCGCACGGCACTGCGGCGAGCATGAAATGATCTGCTAACCGGACGGGCCCGCAGAACGCGAATAGCCGGCGGCAGGAGCGCGTTCAAGGCCCGTGCCAGATTGTCCGACGGCAGGGCAAATGGCAAGTCTACGTGTGCCATTTGGCCGACGGCATGCACTCCCTGGTCGGTACGCCCGCTAGCATGGAGTTTAACCGAAGCGCCTGCCAGACGAGATAAGGCCGCCTCCAGTTCGCCTTGAACCGTAGGCTGATGCGGCTGGACCTGCCAACCCGCATAAGCGGCGCCATCATAGGTAACCAAAAGGCTATAGCGTTGCGGACAAGATATCATCCTTGGGCTAATCGTCCCCCTCGGGCGAGATTCCGCTTCCAGATGCAACGGTGTCCCCGGGGCCACCCTGTTCTGTTTTTTGGGTTTGTGCATCAAGATAACTCTGCAATATCACCTGTGCGGCCAGTTTGTCCACCAGTCCTTTGCGCCTGGCACGGCTGACATCGGAATCGATCAACATGCGCTCTACCTGCCGGCTACTCATGCGCTCGTCCCAGACTTCCAGCGGCAGATCAGATTGCCGACGTAGCGCGAGGACAAACCGATCCACCGAGTCAACCGCCGGCCCACGGGAACCATCCATATTCAGCGGCAAACCCACAACAATAAGCGCCGCCTGTTTTTCATGACATAAGCCCAGTACATCCCGGACCACCTGCCGGACACTCTGCACCTGCAGAATATCCAACGGCATGGCCATCATGCCAAGCTCATCGCTGATCGCCAAACCAACGCGCCGCTCACCATAATCCACTCCTAAAGTACGAGGCATATTCTTATATCCCACATTAAAGCCATGGCCGTGCATCCCGCCGACGCCGGAGCGTTTCAACCATCCGCTTGACCTCTTGTGAACGGTCCTTGTGACAAACAAGCGTAACGGCGCCAGCCTTGACCACCACCATGTTATCCACCCCGACCAGTGCCACCAGACCTTTGTCTGCAACCACAATGTTGCCGGATGAATCCATCAGTTCGCCATTGCCAACGACCACATTTCCTTGTCCATCCCGTGGAAAATGCTGTGCCAAAGCTGACCAGGAACCCACGTCGTCCCATTTAAAAGCACCTTCGGCCATTACTAGATTTTTAGCATGTTCCATGATGGCATAATCCACCGATATTTTAGCCAAACCGGCATAGGCACGCTTCACCCTGGTATAAAACCCCGCCCGTCCCGCCAGCGGCGTCAGCACATCAAGCAAATTTGCCAAGGGCGGACAATGCCGTCGCAGCGCCCGTTCCCATGCGGCCAATGACCAGACAAACATGCCAGAATTCCAATAGAATCGTCCGGTTTTGAGATAATTTACCGCCATATCGGCGCTCGGCTTCTCGACAAATCGCCTCACGCTATAAAAAGCAGTTCGGGCGTGATAACGCCCCCGGTCCAGCCCGGCCAGGCGCAGGCCGGCCTCAATATAACCGAATCCCGTACTCGGGAATACCGGCTTAAGACCAATGGTCAC
>CAYYBV010000202.1:0-3776 GCA_964469675.1 uncultured Verrucomicrobiota bacterium | reverse complement strand
TTGGCTTCCGGAGAGCTATCCGGCACTAGCGCGCCATCTCTTGCCATTCGCGGATAAAGCCGCCAAAAGATGCGACAAGGGAGATTACTGGTGGGAGCTCAGAGCCTGCGATTATTATGATCTTCTTAATGAGCCTAAAATCGTTTACCCGGACATTGCCAAAGAAAGCCGTTTCACCATTGATTATAATGGAATCTATTTTGGAAATACCGTTTATTTTATTCCGAGCAATGACCTGTATTTGCTTGGCGTTCTCAATTCGCGGTTGATATGGGAATACTATAAAACGATTGCAAGCGTTTTGGGCGATGCCAATAAGGGTGGTCGTCTTCGTTGGTTTACACAGGATGTCCTGAATCTGCCTGTCCCATCCCCAGAATTCAAACCCCCGCTTGCAGATCGTTTACGCCAGCTGGTGGAGCAGATGCTGGCGCTGCACAAGCAACTGGCGGCGGCGAAGACGCCGCAGGAGCAGACTGCGCTTTCCCGTCAGATCGCCGCCACCGACGGGCAGATTGACGCCCTGGTCTATGAGCTTTACGGCTTGACCGCCGAGGAGATCAAGATTGTGGAGGGGAAATGAAAGATATCATTCCAATTGAAAAAGTTCAGCAGGCCATCTACCTAATACGCGGCCAAAAGGTGATGCTCAGCACCGACCTTGCCAGATTATATAGCGTTGCCCCGAAAGTACTGGTCCAGGCGGTTAAACGTAACGCTGATAGATTTCCGTCTGATTTCATGTTTCAGCTTAATGCGCAAGAATTTATTAACTTGAAGTCACGGATTGTGACTTCAAGTTGGGGTGGTTTGCGGCGGGCAACCCCTTACGCATTCACAGAGCAGGGCGTGGCCATGCTCTCCAGCGTCCTCAACAGCCCGCGCGCCATTCATGTTAATATCGCCATCATGCGAGCGTTCGTCCAATTGCGTCAACTCATGGCAACCCATGCCGATCTAGCTCGGAAACTGGCCGAACTGGAAAGGAAATATGACGCGCAGTTCAAGGTGGTATTCGATGCAATCCGGCAACTTGTGATCCCGCCCGAACCACCGCGCAAGCAAATCGGTTTTGGAGTGCGGGAAGCACAGGCAACCTATCGAACCCCGTAAGACCCCGCGAACAGCGGAACCGCCAAATTCATCGGGCAGCATTCACTATCACTTTTTGCTCTCCGCAACCGGCGCAGGAACATCTTCTGAGCGCTCATGGCTCAAGTGCCACCAGCGCGCACCGAGGCCTAATAACAACAAGCCGAGGATCACGGCGATGGCAAGCCGCTCGTTGGGCGTCAGGTAGAACCAGGCCCGCAACAAGTGTCGCCACCCGCCATTTTCTTTTCCGGATGATTCAGGCATAGTCATATATAGGGATGTCAATACAACTTGTCCACCGGAGAGATATCGCGCCAGGCTTACGGGCGCGATGGCGTCCGCGCCGCACATTTCGGTTCCCGCCCCGGGATTCGAAAAGGGTTGGCAAGTTTGCTGCAAATGTCGGCGCGCGGCGTAAAGCGCTGGACAAGTATCCGCGCGAACGCCGGAAGCCGACAGGTGCGGCTAAATCGCCGGCCCGTTTCGAAAGAAATGCGCGGCGCATCATGCCCGCACCAACCCAACCTTGCCCCAGTCATCACCCAAAATTTGGCCTACACCCAGCCTAATCTCACGGCTTAAACACGATATTGACCAGTTTGTCCGGGACGACCACCATCTTGACCACCTGCTCGCGCTTGACCAGCTTGGCAATCTGAGGTTGCTCCAGCGCCATGTCCTCCAGAATTTTACGTTCCGACCCGGCTGACGCCATCATCGTGCCACGAAACTTGCCGTTGAGCTGGAGCACGATTTCCACCCGGTCGCGCGCCAGGGCGGCGGGATCGACCACGGGCCAGACGGCCTGCAGGACGCCGGGCGCATGACCCAATTCCACCCACAACTCCTCGGCAATATGCGGGGCCAATGGGGAAAGCAGGAGGACGATCAGCTCCATGATCTGGGCGATGGCCGTGTTGAAATGGAAGGCGCCATCCAGTCCGCTGGTAACGACTTTAATGGTTTCATGGGCCTTGCGATAGAGATCGCGCTCCGGGGCGCTCATGGCCGCCAGATCCGGCCGGCTCGTTTTCGCCGCCAGCAGAACGTCGTGCCGCTCATACACGAAGCGCCAGAGCCGCTTGAGGAACCGGAACGCCCCCTCGATACCCTGGTCGCTCCATTCGGCATCCTTCTCCGGCGGCCCGATAAATAGCGTGTATAATCGCACGGTGTCCGCGCCGTAATCACGAATCAACTCATCCGGGCTCACCACGTTGCCCTTGGATTTGGACATCTTGTAAAGCTGGCCATCCTTTTCACTGCGCTTGCAGATCATCCCTTGCGTGAAAAGGTTGGCAAACGGCTCGTCGAAACCCACCAGGCCCATATCAAAAAGCGCCTTGGTGAAAAACCGCGCATACATCAGATGCAGGATGGCGTGCTCGATGCCGCCGATATACTGGTCCACCGGCAACCACTGGTTGCAAAGCTTGGTCTGGATGGCCTGCTGGTCGTCGCGCGCGGAAAGATAGCGCAGGTAATACCAGCTTGAATCCACGAACGTGTCCATCGTGTCACTTTCGCGCTGGGCGGGTCCCCCACACTGCGGGCAGGTCGTGTTCATAAAGCCGGGGTCGCGCTTCAGCGGTGATTCGCCCGTCGGCTTGAAATCCACGGTGTCCGGCAGAAGCACCGGCAGATCCTTTTCGGGCACCGGCACGATGCCGCAGGTCTTGCAGTAAACCACCGGGATCGGCGCGCCCCAATAGCGCTGGCGGCTGATCAGCCAGTCGCGCAAGCGATACGTCACGCACGCGCGCCCGAACTTTTGCGCCTCGGCATGGGCCGTCATCCGCGAGCGCGCCTGGTCGCCGGGCAAACCGGTAAATTGGCCGGAATCGGTCGTGACCCCGTCCTCAACATAGGCATCCGCCATGGTATCCAGCCGGAGTTTCTGCTCCGCGTCCTGGATGGAAAGTTTTATGGGCAGGCCGTATTTCTTGGCAAAGGCCCAGTCGCGCGTGTCATGCGCCGGCACGGCCATCACGGCGCCCGCGCCATAACTCATAATAACGTAATCGCCGACCCACAGCGGTATTTTTCCGCCGGTATAGGGATTAATCACGAATCGCCCCGTGAACACGCCGTTTTTATCCAGGGTATTACCCGCGCGGTCAACCGCGGCAACCTTGGCGGCCTGGGACGCGAACTGCGTGACCGCCGCCTCTTCCGGAAGGCCTTTCACCAGCGCCGGCAACTCCGGATATTCCGGGGCCAGGACCATGTAGGTGCACCCGAAGATCGTATCGACCCGCGTTGTAAAACAGGCCACGCTGCTGACAGGGTCCTTCCGGCCATCACGGCGCGGCACTAACGGGAACTCGAGGTGAGCGCCTTCACTGCGACCGATCCAGTTCTTTTGCATCAGCTTGACCCGTTCCGGCCAGCCGGCCAGCTTGCCCAGATCGTCCAACAGGCGCTGGGCATAATCGGTGATCTTGAAAAACCACTGCTCGAGGCGCTTCTCCTGCACCGTCGAATCGCAACGCCAGCATTTGCCGTCAATCACCTGCTCGTTGGCCAGCACGGCCACGCAGGATGGACACCAGTTGACCGGCGCCAAAGCCTTATAGGCCAGGCCGCGCTTGTAAAACTGCAGGAACAGCCATTGCGTCCAGCGGTAGTAGTCCGGCAGGCAGGCGGTCACCTCGCGGTCCCAGTCATAACAGCACCCCCAG
>CAYYBV010000201.1:0-3799 GCA_964469675.1 uncultured Verrucomicrobiota bacterium | reverse complement strand
TGCGCTCCGCACGATGCGGATCACACCGACCTGGAGTGGCAACAGAAAGGCCGCCATCACCAGCAAGACCACCAGCAGGACACGCAAGCGCTCATCGGAAAAGCGCGCCATTATGAAAACGGCCAGAAGCGAACCCGCGCCGATCATGATCAGCCAGATGAAAAACATCGCGCCGATCGTGAGTTCGTTGCCAAAAAAAACGACCAGGAACTCGCGCAGGAGCAGAACCTGCGCCAAAAGCGCATAGCCTCCCAGGCAGGCTATGAGCAAAAAAACACGACGAAAACCGGGAAAACCTGATGCGTCGTCGTTTAAATCAAGGCTCATATTATCCTACATACCTTAATTTTGCATCGCATTAGTTTACCACAGATGCTAGGCGCGAAGGGCGCCGCTGTATAAGCATACTGCAAGCCCTTTGCAACGAAGCAGATGCGGTAAAATCATGCGACCGTCTTTTTCGGCGAACATCAGCGTTTTTGCAGAATACCTTCATAACCCGTTGGTTTATAATGAAAAGTGGTGTAAAGAATAGTTTGCACGCCGTTGTTATTGAAAAACAATCACGGAAACGCTGATGTTCGTGCAAAATTAAGCACATAGCAAATACATCCGGCCATGGCAATGGCGAAAGGACCAGGACTGTGTCCCTAAAAGGGGGAAGCGGTTAAAAGAGAGCGGGTTAAAGGGAATGATTACACAGTTTTCGGCCCTTCTGCTATTAAGAGGGGTATGAAAACAGGGATCGTTCGAATGACGAGGATCGTTGCCAAGTTCGGGAACCCAATAATGCGCAAATTCTGGCTATACCCTGCGATCACTGGCAGGCTTTTTGGCCAAGCAAGGCGCCCATGGGGCAATGTGCGCCCATCAACAGACAACGCCGACGTTCAGCCGTTTCTGCGCGGTTCATCGTGGTGTGGCCATTGGTTGGTTCATGGCGGACAGGCGCAGACCATGGAAGCGACGGACATCGGATCAATCTTGTGCCGTATGAAATACCCCGCGATGTCGGCGTCAGCAGTTTATCCGGCATAGCTTGGCGAAGCAGGATGGCAAGCGCGGCGCGGATTGGGTCGCCCCGGGGCGTTTCGCCATCGGGATTAAAACGGGAACGCGTTAGCTTGGCCCAGATGTAAGGCGGCGTCCAGGAGCGCTATACTCGTGTATGCGCCTTGGACGCCAACAATGCAGATGGGCCAAGATCACACGTGATTCGTTTTACCCAATCCGCGCCGCTTCTTCGCTGAAGTGAGAATGACACAGCCGTGGCGAAAGGACATAGAATGCCATTTCACATCTCGCAATCGGCAAACGTTCTGCTATATTGCTTTTCAGCATTTAGAGGCACCCATGGCTGTACCACCAGAAATCTTGCGTTTGCTTGAGCGCTACGAGGCGCAACGCGAGGCTTACCAGTCCGGCCAGTACAAAGAGACCCAAATCCGCGTTGAATTCATTGATCCGTTCTTCAAGGCCCTGGGCTGGGACGTGGCGAATGAGCACGGCTATGCCGAGGCTTACAAGGACGTGATCCACGAAGATGCCCTGAAGATCGGCGGCGCGACCGAAGCTCCCGACGCCTGTTTCCGCATCGGCGGAGTCCGCAAATTCTTCGTCGAATGCAAGAAGCCCTCCGTCAACATCAAAGACGATGTTCATCCCGCCTACCAGCTTCGCCGTTACGGCTGGTCGGCCAAGTTGCCGCTCAGCATCCTGACCGACTTCCAGGAGTGGGCGGTCTACGACTGCCGCCTTAAGCCCAACCCGCGCGACACCGCGGCGGTCGGGCGCATCATGTATCTGACAGCCGACCAGTATCCGGCCAAATGGGACGAACTGGCGGCGATTTTTTCGCGCGAAGCCGTTTTGAAGGGCTCGTTTGATAAATTTGTCGAAAGCACCAAGGGCAAAAGGGGCACCGCGAGCGTTGACGACGCGTTCCTTGAGGAGATTGAGCGCTGGCGCGATCTGCTGGCCCGCACGATTGCCTTGCGCAATCCGGCGCTATCGCAGCGCGAATTAAATTTTGCCGTTCAGCGCATTATTGACCGGATTATCTTCCTGCGCATCTGCGAAGACCGGGGCATCGAACCTTACGGGCGCTTAATGACATTGAAGAACGGCGCGCGGGTTTATCCCCGGCTGTGCGAATTCTTCCAGCGCGCCGACGAACGGTATAACTCCGGCATATTTTGTTTCACAAAAAACAAAACGGCGGTCGAGCCGCCGGACGAGCTGACCCTGACACTCAAGATTGACGATCAAGTCATCCGGGACATCGTTGGCAACCTGTACTACCCGGAGAGCCCCTACGAGTTCTCGGTGTTGTCGTCCGATATTCTCGGCCAGGTTTATGAGCGCTTCCTGGGCAAGGTGATCCGGCTGACGGCGGGCCATCAGGCCAAGGTGGAAGAGAAGCCAGAAGTCCGCAAGGCCGGCGGGGTATATTACACGCCAACCTTCATTGTGGATTACATCGTCAAAAATACCGTCGGCAAGCTGCTGGAAGGCAAGACGCCCAAGCAGGCGGCCAAGCTGAAAATCCTCGATCCCGCCTGCGGCTCCGGGTCATTCCTGATCGGCGCCTATCAATACCTGCTGGACTGGCATCGGGACTGGTATGTGAATGAACAGAAGGTAGGCTCGGACCGCCGGGCCGACCAAGGACGCCCAGGCAAGGCGTCCTTACCCATCTACCAGGTCGCCGGCGGGGATTACCGCCTGACCACCGACGAGCGCAAGCGCATCCTGCTCAACAACATTTACGGCGTGGACATTGACTCCCAGGCCGTCGAAGTGACCAAGCTCTCCCTGCTCCTCAAGGTATTGGAAGGCGAGTCGCAGGAGACCATCACCAAGCAGTTCGAGCTTTTCCACCAGCGCGCCCTACCCGATCTGGGCAGCAACATCAAATGCGGAAATTCCCTGATCGGCCCGGATTTCTACCAGCAACAGGAGATGGCGCTTTTCAACGAGGAGGAGCGCCTGCGCATCAACGTTTTCGACTGGCAGGCGGAGTTCGCCGAAATCTTCCAAGCGGGCGGCTTCGATGCGGTGATTGGCAATCCGCCGTATGTCAGGCAGGAATCTTTGGGCGCGGCTTTCAAAGCCTATGCGCAAAATCATTTTAAAACATTTTACGGTATGGCTGATTTGTATGTTTATTTCTTTGAGAAAGCGCATTGTCTTCTGCGGCTTGGCGGACATTTCGGCATGATTTGCTCCAACAAATTCATGCGGGCCAATTACGGAAGGGAACTACGTAATTTTTTATTCCGGAAAACAGAGCTGATTCAGATTGTAGACTTTGGCGAATTGCCGGTTTTCGCCGGGGCGGCCACGTTTCCCGCCGTGTTCCTTACGCGAAACAAGTCCGTTACCGACCAGCATTGCCTTTACGCTCCGATTCAACGGCTGGACTTTTTGGCACTCGGAGACGAAGTCAAGTCGGTTGGATATTCCCTTGCGAACGTTTCTTTAAGCGGCACAAACTGGACTTTGGCACGTGCCGAACATGCCGTAATTCTCGAAAAAATCCGCGCCGCCGGAAAGCCACTCGGCGAATATGTGAACGGAAAAATATTTTATGGCATAAAAACCGGGCTCAATGAGGCGTTTGTGATTGATGCCAAGACGCGCTCCGCATTGATCAAAGCGGACAAAAAGAGCGGCAACTTAATCAAGCCATTTGCGGTGGGTGATGACATTCGAAAATACCATATTCGTTTTCATGATGTTTTTTTGATTCTCATGCCAAAGGGTTGGACTAACGAACACTCCGGCGGCGCAAAAGATG
>CAYYBV010000200.1:798-3823 GCA_964469675.1 uncultured Verrucomicrobiota bacterium | reverse complement strand
AATCATCCGCAGCAACGAACCGATAGATGCCCGGACAGGTTACAGAAACCACACCGACTTTACGCCCGTTGATTTCAAACACCCGCGCCGCCGGGAACGCTGACACCCCTTGGGCGCGGCCGGCCTTGGGAACATAACCCGCCGACAGCCAAGGGATACCCCATTCCGGGTGCGCGTCAACCACGGCCAGCCAGTTCGCGATGCCAACCGACAGTTCCTGGTCACCAATGCAGACCGCATCGTAGTCCAGTTGATGATAGGCATGCAACAGTGGCGGCCAAAGCTCCGGCTCGGCCTGGGCCGGAAACAGATCGCCGGCGTCAAGCAACAGCAGCTTGGCAGGCGCGATCCGTTCCCGGATCTGGTTGATGGCCCAGGCACGCCGATCCAGGCCGCCGAACGGGTTGTTCGGACAGTGGCAACTGCGCAGTAACCCGTTGGTCGAATTGGTGAAGGCAATCCAAGCCTGCGCGCCGAACTCGGTGGCATCACGAGCGGTGGCGCCGAGAGAAAACCACGTGGCGGCAAAAATAGCAATGGTTGTAACTGCTACCCGGGTTGTCATATAAGTTTTATGCGTAAAACATCTTACGAGGAGCGGAACGTTTATCGTCCTCTTGGTGCCTATTTGAGGCAGCACCTTATCTTCCAATCAATTCTGTTGCGGCTTTATCGACCAAATCCAACAAAACCTCCTCGCCGCCACTCGCCCGCGCTTTTCCGGAACATTCCTCAGCGGCAGTGGCCACGTCAACAATTTTGATCGTGATTTGATAGGTGTTTCCTACCTTGGCGACGCTTCCAACCATAATCTTTGCAACGCTAAGGTTTTTCCCGTACTCGACTGCGCAGTCGGTCGTGTCACAGGTAGTTGCGATGGAAATCTGCTGCTCCTTGAGTACCTTTTCCATCTCCCCCCGGGCCATGATCTGAAACCGTTGAGACTTGGACACGGTATCGCGTAGCGAATCAGTCAACGCCTCCATAATTTTGGAATTAACCCCTGCTGAAGCAGTCAACTGCCAGACCGCGATGCGAACACGGGGCCCTGACGCGGCGGGAAGCCCAACAATTACTGGCGCTGGTGACCGCATTAGGCAATCGCAAACAAATTTCCGAAAGCCGGGCGATATTTGTTCATATAATGCGGGCAAACGCTTGGGGAACGCATGTGGAACATACGCAAATTCCGTCAATGGCAGTTGCGCCGCGAACAATTTTCGTCCAAGTTCTTCTCCGTTCGGCGCAAAAACTACCGCCTCAAATTCGAGATCCGCACTTCCGTAAGAAACCGGACATCCGAATAACCAAAAATAAACCCCGAATACCGAACAACCGTAGGTCGTAAAGTTCCGCTTCCAAACGCCTTCTCTTAACGCCAGATCGATGCGATACACGCCCGAGTTCTTGTGATTTCCACCCCAATTTTTATCGCATTCAACCGACTCTGCCACCTCGGCAGCCGTCAAGTCCTTGATCACGGTCTGCGTTAAATCGTCTCGGAAATCATACGTCATCATCGCCGCGTTGGCATAATAACGTTCGGGGGTGAACCGTTGCGCTCCATACGGTACCAGCGGGATAAACGTTATAAGGCCGATCCCTATGCGTGAATCACCACCGTCCGGCCTGGCTTCGCGCGTTTTTGCAACATGCACAACCGGTACAGGGTTGGCCATTCCGATCGAGCCATCAACCCGAACATTGCTCGACATCGTCCCCGGCGTGGCACATCCTGCCATCACCAATAAGACCCCCATTATCCCAAGGCGTCCCGTCATTGTAAACAACGGTGACACCTTTCGATTGAGAATAGTACTGCGGGCCTTAAGAAACATCTCATCAATCCAAGAACACCCTTTTTTAAAAACGTCCATGGCGCTCCCCTTCATCTACGAGATAACCGTCAAATAAAACGAAACCTCAGTCATTTGTGTTCAGTCCCCAATCGACTCCATCATACATCTTCTTTTGCATCAGAATATTGGCGGCCACGATGCCGAGCATCTTCTCGTTTTCGGGCAGTACGGGCAGGGTGGTAAACTGTCCGGATCCCAGCCGCCGCCCGTCCGCCGTGCAGTAGAAGTCCCATTTGGCGGTCAGAAGGCAAAGCTGGGCATCGGATCCCGGCAACAGGTTGCCTTGCTTACGCGTAAAACGCAGGACCAACAGACGCGTGGCGCCTTGACCCCGCCCCGACTCCACCAAAACCGCATCGATGTCTGCCGTATTCGCGGTGGCCAGGGGAAATGCATTCAACCGGTAACCGCGTGCAAGTTTCTCGCAGACGGCCCCCGCATACGCGTAGGGTTTCCCGGCAGCGACATCCAGGCAAACCACTGCGACCCTCTGTCCATCCAAACGTTCCCGAACCAGTTCCTCGGGCTTGAGATTCGGCAGTTTGGCCAGGGCGGCACGCGCAGCCGTAGCCACGTCCGGAGCGACAGCATTAAACCCAAGCAGACGATTGTACGTGTCACGCGCCTGGCCAGGATGCTGTGCGCGCTCTTCAAGCTGTGCCAGTTCAAGCCAGACGGCCTCGGAGGGAAACACGGTCTGCTGTCCTACCGGATATTCGGCGGTGACCGTGAGGAAGCGTTGCCGCGCGCCGGCCAAATCCCCACTGGAGAGGCAGGCCAGGCCGGCCTGATATTCTTTCCGGGGACGATCCAGATAGGCTTCGAGCTTTGCCGCCTCTGCACGCGGGTAAGTCACCAATACCCAGGCCCACCATTTACCACGGTACGGCGCCCGTTCTTCATACACAATCGCCGTGCCTTTCAGCTCGTGGTTGGCATTGACGGAGAAGCGTTCCCCGCCTTTGCCATCGGCCACTGTGGTCACAGAAGCACAAACGCGCTTGTTGAGGTAGGAGAGTGCCCGGTTGTAAGCGACTTGGCGCGCTTCATCCTCGCCCGCGCAGGCTTCGGCCTTGGCAACCGCGTAAAGGAAGGCACCGTCTTCCACTTTCGGATTGAGATACCAAACGGGCGGCGCGGGTTCCCTTGCCCGAGACGAACCCGAG
>CAYYBV010000200.1:0-788 GCA_964469675.1 uncultured Verrucomicrobiota bacterium | reverse complement strand
CGGAAATCTCCCGTTGGCTCCGTCATGGGTGCGCTCGCAGTCACAATCAACGGTAAACGTTCTTGCGGATTTTGTATTCGTTGGCCATCTGGATAACGCCAGTCTCCGTGTCAGCCAGCTTCCACGTGAAACGGTAGCTCACTTCCCGGCCACCATGCGGCAGACGACGCTCGAGGACTGAGACGCGGCCAAACAGGATGCCATTGACTTTGGCCAGCTTGCCAAATTTCTGGAGGTCTTCGGCGTCGAAGGGATTCTGATTGCTCCAGTTGAACTCAATATGCTTGTAAATCTCGGCCGCCGCCGAACTTCCGGACATTGCCTCGACGGCCGCCGTGAAACGCAGGGTGCCGTCCGCGTCAAGGCGTGCCTGCAACGCTTCTTGGATCGTGGCGATTTGGATATTATAGGGACAGTCCCGGGTATCCACCGGCCCCAAAGAGACGACATATCCCTTTTTCAAGCCACGCTCAAGCATTTTTTTGACCACGTTTTCAACGGCCAAATCATAGTCATGGTCATCCAACTCCACGGTCATGACCCCTGCTTCTTCGGAGGGCACATAACCGGAACGCGACGGCGTCGCGCACCCCGTCAGCCCGAAACACAACACGCAACACGCCGCTGACATTGACAGAAACCATTTCATCGCCTGCCTCCTCACGCTTAATTCCGCAATAATCTCTTTTACCCAACCACAACGACTAGGCATCCCCCAAGAATCACCAGCGGGTGCTACCAGCCCGGAAGCGCACATCAAAGATGAAATCTTCGGCCCCTTTCACAGG
>CAYYBV010000199.1:0-3849 GCA_964469675.1 uncultured Verrucomicrobiota bacterium | reverse complement strand
GACGCCATCGCTCTTTTTCAGCATCTGCTGTTTTTGCGTGCGACTTGCTGGCGGGCCGGATTTTCCATCTCCTTTCCGCGCGTTCGTCCGCAATTGGGCGGATTCACGCCGGCACATGCGGTTAGCGACAAAATGCTGGCGCAAATAATTTTTGCATTTCGCATCTGTTTGCCGGATGTGCCGCTTGTGCTCTCCAGCCGCGAAAGCGCCGCTTTCCGCGACAGCATGGCCGGACTGGGCATCTCCAAAATGAGCATTGCCAGCCGGACGACGGTGGGCGGATACCATGACGCGGACGCCGCGGGCGGCGACCCGCCCGTACTTGGCCAGGGCCAGTTCGAGGTAAGCGACGACCGCTCCATTGAGTCTTTTTGCGCCATGCTGAAAACCAAAAACCTTGACCCGGTATTTAAAAACTGGGACGCCGTGTATCGCGACTCCCCTTGCACGCCAAAGCTTGACGCATGAAAACAAAAAAAATGCACGCCGAACGCATGCAGCGATTTGAACGGGCTGGGCTTTACCTGGTCACATCGCAGGCGCTGTCGCGCGGGCGCAGCACGCCGGCAATTGTGAATGCGGCCATGGCGGGCGGCGTACGCCTGATCCAACTCCGGGAAAAGGACATGCCTTTGCCAAACTTACTGCAAATCGCCAGAAAAATCCGATCACACACGCTCAAATTTGGCGCACTATTAATTATCAACGACCGCCTGGACGTGGCTATGGCCGTTGGCGCCGATGGCGTCCACCTGGGCCAGTTTGATTTGCCGATCGCTACAGCGCGGCGTTTGGCGCCCGGCCTGATTATCGGCGCCTCAACCCATTCACTGGCCGAGGCCCGATCAGCCGTACGCGCGGGCGCATCCTACATCAATATCGGCCCTTTGTTCCCAACCCAAACCAAGGCATGGCCCGGCAAGTTTTTGGGGTTGGCCGGTATGCGCAAAATCGCCAGTCACGTTAAAATTCCATGGACAGTCATGGGCGGGATCAAGGAGGCGCACATTCCTGATTTGCTTAAATCCGGGGCGCACACGATCGCAGTCGTTACGGCAATAACGGCTGCGCCCGATCCCGCAAAGGCTGCCCGCGACCTGCTGGCGCTGCTGCGAAGCAACGACTGTAGACCTTAGGCTGCGGACCGTAGCCTACCTCCATTTTATCAATCTACAGCCTACAGTCCACGGTCCTCAGCCCAACTTCCGGACTACTATTCCTTCATCTTTGGCAGGCGGGCAGGCGGCAGCCCTTTAACAAGGCCGGCAATTTTTACTGGCTTGCCGGAGCGCATGCTTTTATTGGCAGCGATACCGACCAGAATGCTCATCGCTCCGCTGGCATAGTTGGCCGCACGCAGATAAGGATCCCGGACTGATTTAGCTCTAAAGACATCGATCATTAGCTGGTCGTCACCACCCCAATGGACGCCTTTAACCTTCTTGATGGGTATGCAGCGCGCCGGTTTGAAATGCGGATACAGACGAATACGCATACCCGTCGGTAAGCCTTTGGCCGGCAGCACTCTGCCTTGCGAATTTTTGGGGGCATCGATGCACTCAAACTCCAGGCGCCCTTTGTTGCCGTTAAACGCATACTGAAACCCTTCATAAGGCGCAAACGCATTCAACGAATAAGTCAGCAAGGCGCCGGTATCGTAACGCACGAGCAGGTTCATGTCATCCATAATGTCCACGTCTTTACGGAACACACAACGGGCGGGGATATAACCATCGAATTTTTTACAATCCAGATAAAGTTCCCGCTGAATCTTTGACTTGCGGATATCAGTGAAAAACGGACATTTTTTTGTGTGCCGACAGGCCAGACAATTTTTGCCGTGCCCCTGCAGGCCATAGCGCTCAACCATGCCGCTTTGCGCGCCGTAAAAGCTCCGGGACCCCATGGCAAACACTTCCACCGGATTGGCGGAAACAAACCAATTCACCAGGTCAAGGTGATGGGTTGATTTGTGAAGCAACAGCCCCCCCGACTTGCCAAATTCGCTGTGCCAACGCCGGAAATAACTGGCGCCGTGATGCACGTCGAGGATCCAATGCACATCCACTGACAGAATCTTGCCAACTACTCCCTGCATTAACAGATCCTTGACCTGGACCATGGCTGGCACATAACGGGCATTGAATGTAACCCGCAGATCGCGGCCGGTACGGTTAACGGCATCCACGATGCGCTGGCATTTCTGCTCATTAATCGTCATGGGTTTTTCGGAAATGACATCGCAGCCCAAGTCCATGGCACGAACAATATATTTGTCGTGATAACAATCGGTAGTCGTCACCACAACAACATCCGGCTTTTGCTGCCGGATCATGGCGTCAAACCTCGTATCCGGAAACATGGGCACGGCTTTTCCATGCAAATCGTCAACGATCCTGCGATTACACCGTTGCAAACGGCCACGGTTGGTGTCGCAGATACCGACCAGCTCGCAGGTGGCCTTCATGCTTTTGACCAGCGCCACCGTATAACTCCAAGCCCGTGCGCCCACGCCCACCTGCACGTAACGTTTGCGACGTAACATAATTTGAGCCTCCCGCTTACACAATACCAGCTACAGTTTTCGTGAACATTATGGCTTATAAATACCGCTTGAAAAAGCCAACGGATTTATGCCCGCCCCAGGAATGCTCGCCCGGGAACAAGTCCAGGATTAACTTGTCGGCGGCCCCGGCGGCGCGGTAAATTCGTCGCAACTGCCGGAAGCAGGCCATGGCGCTGTCAACCAGGAAACACGAGTCATATCCACCGATATCAATCAAAAGCGGCTTGGGCGCCAGCAATCCCTGCAGATCAGGAAGATCCACCAGTTTGAACAGACCGGGCGCAATTTGCATGCCACAATAATTTAAATCGCGAATGCCAAAGCAGGCAAAGAGATCGCTATAGCAAATGATTTCCGCCGCTTTCATGCGCGGGTCGCACAGCGCGGTCCAGGTGGTCATCGCACCGCTGCCGCTCACGCCCATGACCCCTAACTTTTTTTTATCCACACAGGCAAAAGTGCAGGCAAAATCGGTTGCCGCCATGCCGTGCGCCAGATTGATGGATAGCGAGGTCATCCCCAGCATGGTGGCGTGCAAATAATACAGATTACACCAGTCCCGGGAACCTTGTTGGCGCAAAGCGTTGGGTTTTAAAGAATCATTACGGTCGCCGCATCCAATCCAGTCAATGGCATAAGTGACAAAGCCGGCCTTGGCCATCTGATGCCCGTAATTATAATTGTGCAGGGCGATTGCATCGCGCTTTTCCTGGCTGGCGTCATCGCCCATGACCGGGGCTTTGCCAAACGGGCCATGCCCATGCCAGCACAAAATCGCCGGACGCTTCTCGCCCCGTTTGATATCAATCGGACGATTGATCAGGAAGGTGGCCGAAATATGCGGCCCGACATCAATCATCCAGCGTTGCTTAAGCAACCCGTCGTGCTCGAATTCCACGATTAATTCGGGGTTTAAAGGAACTTTGGCGGGGAAATCACCCAAGGTGGCCAACACCTTAGGCCAGGTTGATTGCTTCCAATGTTTGAAGCTTTGCCGGGACGCGCTAAAACGGCAAAGCGGCTTGTTTTCTTGGGCAATTTTTTCAAACATCAGTTGCGGACTGAGATTGCGAAACATGCCATACCTCCCGTAGTTATGCGTGCGCCACTTTACCTAAACAGCATGAACCACTTTGCAATTGACCAATATTGTGCCGTGATTTAATATTGACCTGTGGACTCGGGCATGACAAGGAAAATCCTGCATATCACCGGCCTGACACTAGTCATCGGATTATTGCTGGCCGGCGCCGCTGGGCTTGCCTTTTACTTTCACATCCACG
>CAYYBV010000198.1:889-3870 GCA_964469675.1 uncultured Verrucomicrobiota bacterium | reverse complement strand
CAGGACCGGCGCATCCAGGTCGTCGAACGCCTGCGCCATAATATTGGACGCAATTTCGCCGGTAAAGCTGCCGATGCTCACCGCCTGGCTTACGACCACGCACCGCCCGGTCTTGTGGACCGACTGGAGTACGGTGGCCATGTCCAGCGGGACCAAACTGCGCAGGTCAATGACTTCGGCGCTGACTTTTTTGTCGTCATAAAGGATCTGGGCCGCCTTGAGGGCGTCGTGCACGGCCGGACCCCAGGCTACCAGGGTAATGTCCGACCCCTCGCGCTTGATATCGGCCACGCCCAGCGGCAAAAGGTATTCATTTTCGGGCACCGGCCCTTTCAATCCGTAGAGCAGCTGGGATTCAATAAACATGATCGGGTTGTTGTCACGGATGGCTGTTTTCAGCATGCCCTTGGCGTCAAAAGGCGTAGCCGGATAAACGACATACAAGCCCGGAATATGAGCGAACATGGACTCCAGCGTTTGCGAATGCTGGCCGCCATAACCCTTGCCGCCGCCGACCGAGGCACGGATGACCAGCGCGATTTCCACGTTGGCCCCGGACATATAATGCCATTTGGCGGCCTGGTTGCTGATCTGGTCTGAAGCCATCAGGGCAAAGTCCATATACATCAGCTCCACGACCGGCCGCAGGCCGGCCATGGCGGCACCCACCGCCGTGCCGCAAATGGCGGCTTCCGAAATCGGCGTATTAAACACGCGGTCGCGACCGAACGCCTCCAGCAGGCCCTTGGTCACCTTGAAGGCGCCACCATAGTCGGCCACATCTTCGCCATAATGAATGACGCGATTGTCACGCCGCATCTCCTCGACCAGCGCCTCTTTAATGGCATCCTTGTAGGTCAGCTCGCCATTGACCCGCTTGATGACCGGCAACTCCTTGACGATCTTCGTCTGGCGGGCCGCCACGGGGACAACCTCGCAGGCGGTATCCGTGTACATGTATTTAATCACATCCTCCGCCAGGGGGTCAGGCGCGTTCGCCGCGCGCTGGGCGGCGCGTGCATTGCGATCGCGCACTTTCTGCTCCAGGGCGGCCAAAGTGTCCTTGGTCAGGACACCGGACTCCACCAACTGGCGCGAAAAAGTAACAATCGGATCCAACGCCTTCCAGTGTGCTTCCTCTTCCTTGGCGCGGTATTCCGTGCGTGGGTCGGTCAGGGAATGCCCGTAATAGCGGTAGGTATTAAGTTCAACAAGATATGGCCCCTGCCCCTGCCGGCAACCCGCGGCGGCGCGTAAAATGGCGTCACGCACGGCCAGCACATCCATGCCGTTGACGACCTCCGCGTGCATGTTGTTATCGGCAAAGCCCGCGGCGCGGCGCGCCAGCGCGGTGACACCGGTAACCTCCTTGAGCGCGCGTCCGGTCATGCCATAATGATTGTTCTGGATAACGAAAATGATCGGCAGGCCAAAGGCGTGCTTGGTGATATCATTGGTGTATTGGCCCATGGCGGCCCAGTTCAGCGATTCCAGCACAACCCCGTTGGCATAGGCGCCGTCTCCCGCAAAACAGCAGACCACGCGCTGGTTCTGCAGGTAGCGGCAGGCCATGGCGGCGCCGGTGGCAATCGGCACACCGCCGCCAACAATGGCATTGGCGCCCAGGTGATTCAGGGTGAAGTCGGCAATGTGCATGCCGCCGCCGCGCCCTTTACAGTAACCGCTTTCCTTGCCGAAAAGCTCGGCAATGGTCCGGAACACATGATCCTCGATGACCACTTCCAGGAGATCATCGCGCGTGGCAGCGGCGCAGCCCGGCACGCGCCGGCGCAGCGCCTCATCTTCCATGGCGCGCAGGGCCACACACCCCTTGGCAACGCTGTCACCGTGGCCGCGGTGCGTGCTGGTGATATAATCCACGCCTTGCAGGCCGGCGCACGCGCCGGTGGAAGCGGCTTCCTGGCCAATGGAAACATGGGTCGGGCCACGGTAATTGAAATTCGGCAGGGGCTCGTACGCGCCGGAGCGCAACTTGACGATCATTTCCTCAAACTCGCGGATGGTCAACATGTCTTCCAGAAGCCGGATGGCCTGGGAACGATCCAGGCGCCCGGCCGCCAATTCCGCGGACAGGTTGCCCTTGAACTGGTAACACGCGATGGAGCCGCATTGAACCTGCGCGGTGGTGAAATCCGGCCTGATGTTGCTCAAATAATTTGGCATAAAAGGCAATCCCAATACATATAAGTTTTAATCGATTCCGGCGTTGCAATCAAGAACCAGACGAGGAATGGCAAAGGCGCTCCCCAAGGACTGCAATATACAACCAGCCAGGCTCAATCAGCAGCTCCAGGCCAAAACAGGCGTGGACGGCGGAACCGGTCAGATCTTGGGTAAGTTCTTGGCCTGCGAAAAATCAATTTCGGCAACAAGTTTTCCGTCGGCAATTTCGCGCAGCACGATGTCTTCAATATCCTCGTCAGGATGGAGCGGCTTGACCAGCGGACGATCACCGTAAATCAGCTGTTTCACCCGCTTGGACACCATGTTAATCAGCACCGCCGTATTGGGGACTCGCCGCTTGGCCGCATTCAAAGATTCCAAATTCATAACATATCCTCCTAAAAAACGCAGGCAGTATAGGAGGCGCCCCTACGACAAGCAAGCGTTTTGTCAAATAAAAAAGTTCGGCGGCCAAACCCGGGATACTCCCGTGCCGGCCGCCGAACCAACGATTCAATCCGGCTGTGTGCCGGGTCGCGCCTAATGGCCAAGCCCGCAATCCGGGCCAACCATTCTTTCCACGAGGCACGCCCCCGTTCACACCGCCAAATGATTAATACATGCCATCCATACCGCCCATGCCGCCACCCATGCCACCGCCCATGCCGCCACCACCGGCCGGCATCGGTTTTTCCTTTTCAGGAATTTCGGTAACCATGCACTCGGTGGTCAGCAGCAACCCGGCGATACTCGCCGAATTCTGAATTGCAAACCGTGTCACCTTGGTCGGATCAATG
>CAYYBV010000198.1:0-845 GCA_964469675.1 uncultured Verrucomicrobiota bacterium | reverse complement strand
AAGCTGGCGAATCGGCGCTTCCAGCGCGCGATTAATGATCTGCACGCCGATGGCTTCATCACCCTTGGCTTCGAGCTTGTCCAGAACGGGCTGGCAACGCAACAGCGCTACGCCGCCGCCGGCCACAACACCTTCTTCCACGGCCGCGCGGGTCGCATGCAGGGCATCTTCAACGCGCGCTTTCTTTTCCTTCATTTCCGTTTCCGTGGCCGCCCCGACATTGATCACGGCGACGCCGCCGGCCAATTTCGCCAAGCGTTCCTGCAGTTTTTCGCGATCATAGTCCGAGGTGGTTTCCTCGATCTCATTGCGAATCTGCGCAACACGCCCCTGAATGGCCGCGGTCTTGCCGTTGCCTTCGATGATCGTGGTGTTTTCCTTGTCCACGGTCACACGTTTGGCGCGGCCCAGATCATCGATCTTCACGTTTTCGAGCTTGATGCCCAGGTCTTCCGTGATGCACCGGCCGCCCGTCAGGATAGCAATATCTTCCAGCATGGCCTTGCGCCGGTCACCAAAACCAGGCGCCTTCACCGCGCAAGCCTGCAGGGTGCCGCGCAGGCGGTTAACCACGAGGGTCGCCAGCGCTTCACCTTCTACTTCTTCCGCGATGATCAGCAACGGCTTGCCGGCCTTGGCCACATTCTGCAACAGCGGCAGGAGATCCTGCAGGCTGGAGATCTTCTTTTCATAGATCAGGATATAGGCATCCTCCAGCAGGGCTTCCATGGTCTCCGCGTTGGTGACAAAGTATGGCGAGAGGTAGCCCTTGTCGAACTGCATGCCCTCGACGACGTCCAGTGTCGTTTCGATGGTCTTGGCTTCCTCGACCGTCACCGTGCCGT
>CAYYBV010000197.1:0-3895 GCA_964469675.1 uncultured Verrucomicrobiota bacterium | reverse complement strand
TGCCATCGGGCTGCGGCACGGTGATGCTCACGTTTTTCAATGGAGCGCCGGCAAGGTGAATAAACTGTATTTCTGGCCGCTCTGGGGTCAAAAGTCAATGGAAGGCAATGATTCGGCGTTCGTGCTCTGGCCACTGTACCGGCAGGCACGGCGTTATGGCCCACTGGAGGAACGTGTGCGGATTATGCTGATGCCGATCATGTATTATACGAGCGCGCACAAGCCGTCACGCGAAGCGCCGGGCGAGTGGGACATGGTGTCGCGCTCGCTCAAGGTCTGGCCGTTGTTTTCCAGCCATAGCGCCCCGGACCGCTTTAACCTGCGCGTGCTCAGCCTGTTCCCTTTCATGGATTACGAATACATTGATCGTAATTACGCGGCATTGTGGACGCTCTATTCACATTCATCCTGCGGGAACGTGAAAGAGGATGAACTGCTTTGGGGTCTGTTCCGCTGGCGTCGGGCCGAAGGTGGCCCGAAGCACATCTCCGTGTTCCCGCTCTTTGCGGTTGACCGCGCGGCCGACGATGCGGGTGGCAGCTGGTCCCTGTTGAAAGGGTTGGTGGGTTATGAACGTGCTGGCGAAAAGAAAACTTTTCAGCTATTGTATTTTTTGAAGTTTTAAATGAATTTTAGACTCTGACGGATTTGGGTTGTAATCATGATCACGCATGAACCGGAATTTCTGGCGCCCCCCATCAACCTGCGCGGGCGACTGGGGCGCTCCGTCCTGCTGACCTGCCGTAACTCGGGGCGGGCGCTCTTAATTCTCTGGGAGGCCGTGCTCAGTCTGCGTTTCGCATTAAGCCGGCGTTCCCGGTCCGTTGTACTACAACAGCTTTATGTCACCGGGATCAAGAGTTTGGGGGTGATTTCCGTGGTGGCCATGTTCACCGGCATGATCCTGGCGCTCCAGACCGGGCTCGAGCTGCGTAAATTTGGGCAGGAAGTCAATATTGGCGTGGCGGTCATGGTTTCCATGCTGCGGGAAATGGGGCCTTTCATGACGGCCCTGATTCTTGCGGCCAGTGTTGGTTCGGCCATGGCTGCCGAGCTGGGGACCATGACGGTCTCGGAGGAAATCGCAGCCTTGGAGGTAATGTCCATCAGCCCCGTGCGATTCTTGGTGATGCCCCGGTTGGCGGCCATGATGATCATGACCCCGCTCCTGACGTTTTATGCCTGTATGCTGGGGGTGGTCGGCGGCGCAATTGTCGGTTCCACCCAGTTGGGGGTGTCGGTCCCCGCCTACATTGACAATGCGTTCCGCTGGGCGGAAAACAAGGATCTTTACGTGGGATTGTTAAAATCGTTTGTGTTCGGCATCATGATTACGACGATCTGCTGTTATCAGGGTTTTGCCACCACGGAAGGCGCGGTTGGCGTGGGGCGGGCCACGCGCCGCAGCGTAGTTATTTCATTTTTGTCCATCCTCGTCGTCGGCTATATCATTACGAGGCTCTTTTACCAATGATCCGTTTTGAAAATGTAACCAAGTATTTCGGCGAGCGCAAGGTGCTAAGCGCCGTCAATTTCAAGGTCGAGCGCGGTGAGACTTTTGTGATTGTCGGCTTTTCAGGCGCCGGCAAGAGCGTCACTTTGAAACACATGATTCGCCTGCTTACGCCGGATATCGGTAAAATTCACGTGGGCGATGAGGTCATCAGCGCGGCAGCCGGCGCCGATTTGGTGCGCCTGCGGGAGAAATTCGGCTTGCTGTTCCAGGGCGCGGCCCTGCTGGAATGGATGAGCGTGTTTGATAATGTGGCCTTGCCCCTGCGCGAGAAGACGCGCATGAGCGAAGCGGAAATCGAACAGCGCGTTGATGAAAAACTGCGCCAGGTCAACCTGGAAGGCTTTTATGATGCCATGCCCGCGGAGCTCTCTGGCGGCATGCGCAAGCGCGTGGGGTTGGCCCGCGCCATCGTCATGAACCCGGCAATCATCCTGTACGACGAGCCGACCTCTGGGCTGGACCCGGTGACCTCGCGCGCTATTGACCAGTTGATTGACCGAATGCGTCTGGAGCTGAAGGTGACCAGCGTGGTCGTGACGCACGATCTGTTCAGCGCCCTTGCCATTGGCACGCGAATTGCCATGATTTACGAGGGGCGCATTCTCGAAATTTCGCGGCCGACGGATTTCATCCGGTCGCAAAATGAGGTTGTCAAAAGGTTTCTGGATGCGCAATATATAACCAGGCGTGGGTCTTGGGAAAGGATTGATCATGAGACGCAATAGATTGCGGGAATTGAGCATGGAAGTGCTGGTTGGGACTTTCATGTTCGTGGCGTTATTGAGCCTGTGCGTTTTTACAATTGTGCTCAGCCGTGAAAACGTATTCAAGAAGACCTATCCCCTGGAGGTGGTTTTCAGCGATGTCATGGGCTTGCGTGATAGCGACAATGTCATGATGCGCGGCATGGTCGTTGGCAAGATTAAATCCATGACGCTCCAGGATGATGGTGTGCGCGTGGTGGCGGCGCTCCGGCAACCGATTCGCCTGAACAAGGATTATGTGATTGATGTCGTCATTTCGTCCGTGCTGGGCGGGCGCTATATGCAGATCAGCGAGGGCAAATTGACCGCGGAGCCTCTGGCGCTGGGCACATTGGTCCGGGGCCAAACACCAAAGGATATCATGGCGCTGGTGGCGGACGTGGCGGCGGATTTAAAAAACATTACCGGCAAAATCAGTTCCGGCCAGGGAACTATTGGCAAGCTGGTTTATGAAGACACGCTCTATAATGATGCGCGCGCCTCTTTGGCGAACTTGACTGAAATCACCGACAAGATCAACCATGGCGAAGGGACGCTGGGCCTGCTGGTCAACGACGAAAGCCTCTATGTCGAAGTCAAGCAGGTGATTGGCGATATCCGTGCCACGGTGGATGAAGTGCGCGAGACGTCCCCGATTGTTACCTTCTCCAGTATCTTCTTTGGGGCATTTTAAATGGCAAAGACGAAGTTCGCCGAACGCACGCTGCTGTCGGGCGCGCCGTCGGCGTCCTCATGTTTCCATGGAGTTGGCGCTGTAGTTGGGTGCTTCCTTGATGATTTTTACGTCATGGGCATGCGCTTCGCGGACACCAGCTGGTGACACTCGGACGAAACAAGCGTGCTGTTGGAGGTCAGCAATGGTCCGGCACCCGCAATAGCCCAGGCCGGCCCTTAATCCCCCGCAAAACTGCGTAAGCACTTTTTCAATGCTGCCGGAAAATGGTACGATGCCTTCCACGCCCTGGGGAATCAGCTCGTCCTCCCGGGCATCGGCCTGGCCATAACGTTCACGACTGCCCAACGCTGTTTTCATGGCCGCCAGGCTGCCCATGCCGCGGTAAACCACGTATTGCCGGCCTTGGTGGATGATTTTTTCGCCGGGGCTTTCGTTGGTGCCTGCGAGGGCCGAACCCATCATGACCGTGTTCGCGCCGGCGGCAATGGCCTTGGTCACATCGCCCGAATACCGGATGCCACCGTCGGCGATGACTGGAATCTCGCCATGCAGGGCCTGGGTGCATTCGTAAATGGCGGAAATTTGCGGAATGCCGACCCCGGCCACCACGCGCGTCGTGCAAATAGACCCAGGCCCGATGCCAACTTTTACGGCATCGGCGCCAGCCTTGCGCAGGGCCATGGCCGCCTCGCCTGTGGCAATATTGCCCGCAATTACATCAATTTCCGGATAGCGGCGCTTTACCCATTGGCACATGGCGATGACGCCCTGGCTGTGGCCATGCGCCGTATCGATGACCAGAACATCCACGTCCTTGGCGGCCAGCGCTTCCACGCGCTCCTGGTCGTTGGGGCTCACCGCCGCTCCAACCCGCAGGCGGTGCCGAGCGTCCCGGTTAAAGAGCGGTTGGGCATTTTCGATCAGGCTGCTGACATCTGA
>CAYYBV010000196.1:568-3899 GCA_964469675.1 uncultured Verrucomicrobiota bacterium | reverse complement strand
ATCCGGCCCGGAAAGGCCGGACCACTGACAACGGGACCGCATCATGACGCATCGTATTGAAATCGGCTTAAAACACGGCGTGCCCGATGCGCGCGGCCGCGGCGCGGCGGCGCGTGCCGTGAATGCCTTGCGCCTGCCGGTTAAATCCATCCAGACCCGCACGATCTACCAGCTTGATGCCAGGCTTGACCGCGCCCAACGCGCAACCGTATGCGAGGCGTTCACCGACCCCGTAATTGAAACAGCCGCTATTGGCCGACTGCGCCCGCCACCGTTTGACTGGCTTATCGAGGTGGGCTTCAAACCGGGTGTGACCGATAATGTCGGCCGCACGGCACGGGTAGCCTTGCAGGACATCCTGGCGCGCCCATTGGCTGAGGATGAAGCCGTTTATACCGCCATTCAATATTTTGTGCGCGGGACGGGCCACTTTACCCGCGCACAGGCAGAGCGCCTGGCCAATGATCTGCTGGCCAACCCCCTGATTCAAACGATCAAAATATTTTCGCCGGACGAATGGCAAAAAGAGCAGCCCGACGAAAGCATCCCGACCGTGCGTGAACAGATCGAGCCATCCGTCAAGACCTTCGATCTTGGTGGATCGGATGAGGAACTGTTGCGTATCAGCCGCGAACATATTCTGTCGCTGAGCCTGGAAGAGATGCGGGCGATCCGGGATTATTTCCAGCGCCCGACCTTGCGCGCCGCACGGCAGGCCTTGCTCCTGCCGGAACAGCCGACGGACCTGGAAATGGAATGCATCGCCCAAACCTGGTCGGAGCATTGCAGCCATAAGGTTTTTTCGGCAAAAATTAATTATGTGGACGAACAGGGCCAAGCAGAATTGATTACGTCGCTGTTTAAAACTTACATCAAAGCTTCCACGACAAAAATCGCCAAGTCGCTGGACTGGCTGGTTTCGGTCTTCACCGATAACGCCGGGATCATCCGGTTTAACGACCGCCTGAATCTGGTTTACAAGGTGGAAACGCATAACAGCCCCTCCGCCCTGGACCCCTATGGCGGGGCAATGACGGGCATTGTCGGTGTCAATCGTGACCCGATGGGCACCGGCATGGGCGCCAACCTGCTCTGCAATGTCTGGGGCTATTGCCTGGGCTCACCATTCTATGCGGGGAACCTGCCGGCAGGGCTCATGCATCCGCGCCGCATCCGTGACGGCGTGCACCAAGGCGTGATCGAGGGTGGCAATCAGAGCGGCATCCCCTGGACACGCGGCTGGGAAATTTTTGACGACCGCTATATCGGCAAGCCGCTGGTATTTTGCGGCACGGTTGGCCATCTGCCGGTAAAACTCCAGGGGCGCCCCTCGGAGCGTAAGGAAGTAATGCCCGGCGATGCCATGCTGATGCTGGGCGGCCGCATCGGCAAGGATGGCATTCACGGCGCAACTTTTTCCTCGGAAGAATTACGCGCTGAGTCCCCGGTACAAGCGGTCCAAATCGGCGACCCGATCACCCAGCGCAAGATGTACGAATTCCTGATGGAAGCCCGCGACCTGGGATTGTATCGGGCCATTACCGACAATGGCGCCGGCGGCTTGAGTTGCTCGGCGGGCGAAATGGGCCGGATGAGCGGCGGGGCCGAAATTGACCTGGCCCTGGCACCCTTGAAATACCAGGGATTACATCCGTGGGAAATTTTTGTTTCGGAGGCCCAGGAACGCATGACCCTGGCCGTGGCGCCCGGACAGGTCCAGGCCTTGCTTGACCTGGCCCGGCGGCGCGACGTGGAGGCCACGGTCCTGGGCAAGTTCACCGATTCCGGTGTTTTAGTGGTGCGCTACAAGGATCGCGTGGTTGGGCGGCTGGATATGGATTTTCTCTATGAAGGTTGCCCAGTCATGACATTGGAAGCCCGCTGGACGCCGCCGCTTTTGCCGGCGCCCCTGCCCCTGCGCGCCGGCAAAAGCGACTCGGTGCTGGCCGAACTGCTGGCCGAGCTTAATCTCTGCTCAAAGGAATTCAAGAGCCGCCAGTATGATGGCGAAGTCAAAGGCTTAAGCGTGGTCAAGCCCTATGTGGGCATTCACAGCGACATGCCTAGCGATGCCACCGTCATGCGCGTGGAATATAACCGCGCCGAAGGCATCATCCTGGCCGAAGGAATTAATCCATTTTATTCCGACCTCGACACCTATGCCATGATGGCATCCGTCATTGACGAAGGCGTCCGACGGGTGATCAGCGCCGGTGGCCGCCTGGGCCAGATCGCCGGGCTCGATAATTTCTGCTGGCCCGACCCGGTGGAGTCCGAGAAAACGCCGGACGGCCGCTACAAGCTGGCGCAACTGGTGCGGGCCAACAAGGCGCTTTATGATGTCACCACGGCTTACAACGTGCCCTGCATTTCCGGCAAGGACAGCGTCAAGAATGATTCCACCCGCGGTGGCCGCAAAATTTCGATTCCACCGACGGTATTGTTCTCCACCATCGCCCGGATGGAGGATGTGCGCAAGGCCGTTACCATGGACATGAAAGCCGCCGGCGACCTGGTTTACGTAATTGGCCTGACCCGCCGGGAACTGGGCGCTTCGGCCTTTTTCCGGTGGCTGGCCCAACGGCAGAACACGCCCACCCATGTGGGCGGCGCGGTGCCCGGCCTTGATATCCCGCAGGCTTTGGACATCTACCGTGCCATGAACCAGGCCACGGACAAAGGACTGTTGCGTTCCTCGCATACGCCCACCCGCGGCGGACTGGCCGTCGCCTTTGCCTTGAGCGCCATGGGCGGTGATTTGGGCGTCGAGGTGGAACTGGGCAAGGCACCCGCTGAACGAGGGCTTACCAACGACGAGCTGTTGTTTTCCGAATCCAACAGCCGGTTTGTCATAACCATCGCGCCGGAAAACGCCAAGACGCTGGAAGCGCTCTTCCGCGGTTTGCCCTGCGCCTGTGTCGGCCGGGTAACGGAAGCTAAAAACTTACGAATCAAAGGACTGCGCGCCCAGACGTTGATGACCGCCAAGACGGCACTCCTGCGCAAAGCATTTAAAGGCACGCTTCATGGCATCTAAACCACCCATCCTCATCATTACCGGCTACGGCGTTAATTGCGAAGCCGAGTCAAAGTTCGCCTGGGAGCTGGCCGGCGCCGATGCGCGGCTCATCCATTTGCACGACCTGCTGGCCGAGCCTGGGCTACTGCGCCCGTTCAAGGCCTTGATGTTCATCGGCGGTTTTTCGTTTGGCGACCACATGGGATCTGGCCATGTGCTGGCATTGCGCATACGCCATCGTCTGCACGACGAACTCCAGGAATTCATCGAAAGCGGCAACCTGATCATGGGGGTGTGCAATGGATTTCAGGT
>CAYYBV010000196.1:0-558 GCA_964469675.1 uncultured Verrucomicrobiota bacterium | reverse complement strand
CGCTCATGACCAACGATTGCGGCACTTTCCAAAATTTATGGGTTAACTTGCGCTTTGAGGCGGCGTCGCCCTGTGTTTTCACCCGGGGATTGGAACGCTTAAGTCTGCCCGTCCGGCACGGCGAAGGGAAAATATTTACCACCGACCCGGATTTGCTGGACACACTCGAACGCGCGCATTGCGTAGCCTGCCGGTATGTGGATAGCCAGACCGGTGTGCCCACCATGCGCTTTCCGGATAACCCCAACGGGTCACTCAATGCCATTGCGGGACTGTGTGACCCTACCGGCCGGGTCTTCGGCCTCATGCCTCACCCCGAGGCATATCTCTTCCCCGAAAACCACCCCCAGTGGCCATGCCAAAAAATGCAAGGAACATTACCAGGGGAAGGATCGGGCTTGCTACTATTTCGTAACGCAGTGAAATACCTGCAAATTGATTAACAACGGCAAGAAACCAAAATTCGGCTGTTATAATTAAGAATGTGTCAAGCCGTTTTCGTTTGCCAAACAATCTTTTTCAAACAACTCACAAGACAACCATGATCGCAATTGTGGA
>CAYYBV010000195.1:0-3934 GCA_964469675.1 uncultured Verrucomicrobiota bacterium | reverse complement strand
GGTCAACTGCAGCACGCCGCCGATTTCACCGGCTTTAACCATGTTGATAAAAAGCTTATCAAAGACGCGCGGGTGCTGGCTGAGCGCTTCGGCAAAGGTGCTGCCGCCCTCGACCCCTTCGCACAGTTCGCCGATAATTTCACCCAGGCCGGAGCCTTGTTCCTGTTTCCCGAGAATCTGCAAGGCCCGCAGGAGCGCTACATTGGCATCAATCAGCGTGGCCAACTGGCGCGTGAAAGTCGCCAACTGTTTAGCCTTGACGCGCCGGCGTAAAAACTTTGGGATTGGAATGGAAAGATTGACATTCAGGCCGCGCGTGGCATGCGTGTCGGCACGCGATCCGGGCCTGAATTTCTGCTGGGGGGAGGCGCTCGCCGCAACTTCTGCCACAACCGAAGGATGCAACCCCAAGGCACGCAACTTGACCAACGCGGCCGGCTTGCTGGCGGCATCCAACACGCCGACTTGTTCTTTTCCCTGCTGATCAACTGCGGTATAGTGATAGGTAGGCATGGCACAGACCGTATCCACAGTCCGGCAAGACCAGATCAGTTACCGGCTTTTTTTTCTTCGGCCTTCGCGTCGGTCTTGGCTGCCGGTTTTTTCTTCTTTTTATCCACCGGCGCAATTTTAACCCATTCCAGAATTGCCACGGGTGCATTGTCACCACGACGCTCACCGAGCTTGATAATACGCGTGTAGCCGCCGGCACGGTCCTGGCACTGGGGCGCGATTTGCTCGAAGAGCGCTTTCACCGCCGGGGGACGCCGCAAGATCGCCATCGCTTTGCGCCGGGCGGCCAGTGTGCCGGAGCGCGCCAGTGTAACCATTTTTTCCGCCAAGCTCCGGGCCGCTTTGGCGCGCACCAATGTCGTTGTGATGCGCTTTTCCTCAATCAAGCAGCAAACCAGACACGCCAGCATGGCGCCCCGATGCGCCGATGAGCGCCCAAATGTCGTTGAGACCATCTTGTGTCGCATGATAACTCCTCAGATCGTATCTGCCACCGGATTAAGCCAGATTATTCTTTCTTGGCTACCGCACTGTTTGGCGCCGGAGCCGCTGGGCGGGCGGCCAGCAAATCGGCATCTATTTTCATTCCCATGACCAGGCCCATGGCGCGCAGTTTTTCTTCAATTTCAAGCAATGACTTCTTGCCAAAGTTGCGATACTTGAGCATTTCCGCTTCCGTTTTGATCGCCAACTCACCCACCGTGAGAATATTGGCATTATTCAAGCAGTTGGCCGCGCGCACGCTCAACTCAATTTCGTTCACACTCATATTGAGTTTTTTGCGCATACCCTCACGATCAATATCCACGGTCTTTTCATTCTGCTCAAACTCAATCAGGTCCTCATCGTAATTGACGAACACGTCCAGATGATGGCGCAGAATGGCAGCCGAACGGACCATGGCTTCATCCGGCATAATGCGCTCATCCGTCCAGACTTCCAAAATCAATTTCTCGTAATCCGTCCGGCGTCCCACGCGAACGTTTTCCACCGAATAATTGACCCGCTGGACCGGCGAATAAATGCAATCCATGGGAATGACGCCAATTTCCTGGTCTTTCTTTTCCTTCCAATCGGCCGGGACATAACCGCGCCCCAAGCTGATTTCGAACTCGGCTTCGAACTTGCCATCCTCGGCCAACGTGCAAATATAATGTTTCGGATTGACGACTTCCACAAACTGGTCAGTTTCAATATTGGCGGCGGTAACTTCGCCCGGCCCCTTGACCTTGATTCGGACCTTGCGCGGCTCACGGCAATACATCTTGAG
The DNA here is from genome assembly GCA_964469675.1 of uncultured Verrucomicrobiota bacterium. GTDB lineage: Bacteria > Verrucomicrobiota > Kiritimatiellia > JAAZAB01 > JAAZAB01 > VSJD01. The sequence goes on along the minus strand of CAYYBV010000195.1, from coordinate 2,151 downwards.
CAGCACCTTTTTGAGATTGAGAATGATATCGGTCACATCCTCCACCACGCCGGGCACGGCGCAGAACTCATGAAAGGCCCCCTCGATCTTGACAGCGGAAATGGCCGCCGCTTCCATGGAAGAGAGCAGCACGCGCCTCAAAGAGTTACCCAGCGTATGCCCATAACCGGACTCCAGCGGCTCGACGATGAATTTGGCATACGTGCTTGTTGCCGAGCGCTCGTCCTTCACAACCGTTTTCGGCATTTCAAAACGACCAATTTTGACTGTCATGGAACTATCCTTCCCTACATAGCACCACCGGTTAAGAGCACGGATAACCGGTCGCGCCGCATCTTTTGCGCCACCTGGCCACCGCTCCCGGCAGACACCGTCTTGTTATTTAGAACACAATTCCACCACCAGTTGTTCATTCACGAACGGGCCGATTTCATCCTTGGTCGGCACGCGCAACACATCGCCGGAAAAATTTGCGCGATCCACCGCCAGCCAAGGCGACAACGGCTTGCCTTCATTGGCCTCCAGCCATTTCTTGGCCAGCTCACGGCTTTGCTTATGGTCTTTGACCGCCACCCGATCGCCGGCCTTGAGAATCATGGAAGGAATATCAGCCCGGCGGGCGTTAACGGTGAGGTGCTTGTGGAGAACGAATTGGCGCGCCGCACGCCGCGAGGGACTGAAGCCCAAACGATAGACCAGGTTATCCAGACGCATTTCCAGCATCTGCAAGAGGGTTTCACCGGTAATCCCGTGCTGCTGCGCCGCACGATCAAAAAACAACCGGAACTGGCCGTCCTGCAAGCCGTAAAACCGCCGCAGCCGCTGTTTCTCGCGAAACTGTTTGGAATAATCGGATGCCTTGGTGCGACGCGCCCCGTGCATTCCGGGAGCCGGTCGTCCCGTATCAATCGGGCACTTGGCCATATTACACCGGTCGCCTTTGAGAAAAAGCTTCATGCCTTCCCGGCGACATAATCGGCATGCTGGTCCCTTATATCGTCCCATGCCTCATCTCCCTTTCCATAAAGTCACTACTCAGGTTGTCTTGCCTCACATTTTTCCATCAGTCAACGGATTTAAATCAGGCCTGCGAGCCCCTAATGGCCAACGAACGGCATCTATCGCACGACGAAGCAACCGCAGTTCATTCAACCGCTATTTTTTAAATCCCATGCCCGGCGCTTACACCCGGCGACGCTTACGCGCCCGACAGCCGTTATGCGGCATCGGCGTCATATCCCGGATCACAGTGATCATTAACCCAGCCGACTGCAGAGCGCGCACGGCCGATTCGCGACCGGAACCCGGGCCCTGCACGCGAACTTCAATTTCCTGCATGCGATAAGGTGAAATTTGACGCGCTACTTCCTGAGCAACCATCGTAGCCGCATAAGCAGTACTTTTACGGGTGCCCCTAAAACCCATCCGGCCGGAACTGCTCCACGCCAGAACCTGACCTTTTGTATCGGTAATGCTGACCTGCGTATTATTAAAAGTGGCATTGACATGCGCAATACCCACGGAGACCGTGCGCGCCGCCTTGGCGCGCTGGGGCTTGGCTTCCGCCGGAACGGCACCTTCCGCCGGAACAGCTGCATTCACTTTATCCTTGACGCCAGCCTTGGCCGGCATGTCATTCGCGGGGCCCTTATCCTTCGGAGCCTGCTTGGTGTCGCTTGCCATAAATTAAAAATCTCCTTGGTTTCCGCCTGAAACAAATACGCCTTCACAAAAAACTCTATTTATCAAACCTTGGATGCAGCCGCTGGCTTTGAAGCGCCAGCGGCTTTGGGTGCGGCCGCAGCGGACTTGGGTGCGGCCGCCATTTCCGTCTTGACCGCCGCACGCGCTTCTTTACCACGCACAACCCCGACAGTCTTACGCACGCCCTTGCGTGTGCGCGCATTGGTATGCGTGCGCTGCCCGCGCACGGGCAAGCCCTTGCGATGGCGCAATCCACGATAAGAGTTGATACTGATCAAACGCCGTATATTCTGGGCCACTTCGCGGCGCAAATCGCCTTCCAGCACATAGCCTTCCTGAATAATATTGGTAATCTTGGTCAGCTCGTCACCGGTCAAATTGTCGGCCCGTTTGACGGGATCAATCTGGGCCTTGCGGACAATGTTCTGCGCCCGCGCCAGGCCGATC
>CAYYBV010000194.1:0-4002 GCA_964469675.1 uncultured Verrucomicrobiota bacterium | reverse complement strand
TGCGGGCCGCCCAACATCAGTTCAGCGACGGCGCCACCTTTCACTGGTGGCATCCGAGCACTGAGGACGGCGCGCGCAAGAAAAACAGCGACGATCTCCTTTGGCTGCCCTTTGTCCTGCTGCAATACCTGAAGGCCACCGGCGATTACGCGGCGCTCAAGGAAAACGTTCGATTCTTCGACAAAGGGTCCGCGTCTTTGATGCAGCACGGCCGGGCCGCCATCGAGCAGGTGCTGGGGCGCCCGTGCCCGCGCGGCATCCCGACCATGGTCGAAGGCGACTGGAATGACGGGTTGTCGTGCATCGGATTTGACGGCACGTCGGAATCCATCTGGCTGGGCGAGTTTTTCTACGGCATTCTGACCGAGTGGTCGGATTTACTGGAGCATCTCGACGCCGCGGCATGGGCCCAGGACATCCGCCGCTACCGCGATGCCGCCCGGCACATCAAGGACGCCATCAACAAACATGCCTGGGATGGGGAATGGTATATCCGCGCCACCTATTCCAAGGGCAAGCTGGGTTCGAAGAAGAACAAGATCGGCAAGATCTGGCTGAACGCGCAGACCTGGGCCCTGATGTACGGATTGCCGAGTCCCGACCGCAAAGCTAAAATGCTCAAGGCCCTGTCCAAGTATCTCTATCGCGATTACGGACCGCTGCTGTTCACGCCCGCTTTCAGCGAACCGGATGGTTCCATCGGGCATATTACGCAGTACGCTCCGGGCCTGCGGGAAAACGGCGGGCTCTATACCCATGCGGGCTGCTGGGCGATCATCGCCGAAGCTCTGGCCGGCACGCCGGATCGGGCGTTCGCCGTGTTCAACAGCTTCAATCCGATTCAGCGCGGCAAAAAGCCGGACCATTACAGCGCGGAGCCGTATGTGACGCCCGGCAATGTCGATGGTCCCGAGTCGCCGAACTTCGGGCGGGGTGGGTGGACCTGGTATTCCGGCTCCGCGTCGTGGATGTATCGGGCCTTGACGGATTACATTCTGGGCGTGAGGCCGACTCACGAAGGGCTTCTGATTCAGCCGGCGATCCCAGGAAAATGGAAGGAGTTTTGCATGACCCGGAAATATCGGGGCGCCTCCTACAACATCCACGTGGTCAACCGGTCCGGCGCCGCCGCCGAGCGCTGTGTCAGCTTGTCCTTGAACGGCCAGGCGGTCAAAGGTAACATCCTGCCGGTTTGCCCCAAGGGATCCAAAAACCGGGTCGATGTGGTGCTGACGGCAGCAAGGTGATGTCAGTTCCGCAACTCTTCCAGCCGTTTTTTGAGCTGGGGCGCGAACGCCAGGATTTCATTTAATTTGTCGCAGATGAAATCCTGGCAAGCTGCGCAATGTTCGAGTTTGCGTTCCATGGCGCACTGGCGCACTTTGCAGAGTTGCTCGCAGTAATAGGTTTTCACGCCATCCGAACGGCAGCCTGTGCAATTAATATGCTCAGGCTTGATGGGGGCGTTGTACAGGGTCGCCCATTCATGAGCCACCTTGGCGCGCAAGGCGTCATCGTTGTTTCGCGTGGCGATGAAGGCATCGCATTGATCGCAGTCCAACCCGCAATAAGCCATCATGTGAAGTTCCCTTTCATTTAAACGCTCCGTATATAAGCAAAAGATTGCCCACAAAAAGAGCAAAAAATGATGGGAATATAAGGATAAATCAATCGACTTGACATCTGGCTGTGTCGTTAGTAAGGTAACCGCCTAATGTTGGTCCATGGTTGGCCTGACGGTATTTTAAACAAAGTTAGAGAGGAGTCTTGTCATGAAGGTTGGTTTTTATGGGCATGTCCGGCAGTATAACAACATCAAGAGCGAGATTGATGAAAACATCAAAAAAGTGCTTGAGAGCGGCGAGTATGTGCATGGGCCGATGAACAAGCAGTTCGAAAAGGAGTTTGCGGCCTTTTCGGGCACCCGGTACGCGATTCCTTGCGGAAATGGAACGGATGCCATCTGGTTGTCGCTCATGGCGCTGGGCATCGGCCCCGGCGATGAAGTCATCACCAACGCCAACACCTTTTTTGCCACCGCCGAAGCCATCTGGATTGCAGGCGCCACCGCGGTGCTGATCGATTGCGATCCCAAGACCAAGTGCATCGATCCGGCCAAGATTGAGGCCGCCATCACCCCGAAGACCCGCTGTATCATTCCCGTCCATCTTTACGGTCAGTGCGCGGATATGCCGTCCATCAAGAAGATAGCCGACACGTACAAGCTGTGGGTGATCGAGGATAACGCGCAGGCGATCGATGCCGCCGGCGATACCTTCAAGATCGGGGAGTTGTCGGACGCCGTGGCCACCAGCTTCATCATTCAGAAGAATCTGGGATGCTTCGGCGACGGTGGCGCCATTGTCACCAACAACGAGCGGATCAACAAAGTGGCCCGCCTGCTGCGTTCCCACGGTTCGCCTGCCCGCAACGTACACAGTTTCGGCTTCAACAGCCGCCTGGACGATCTTCAAGCCGGCGTCTTGAGCGCCAAGCTCAAGCATATTCATGCATTCAATGACCTGCGTATCCAATGGGCCGCCCGCTACACGGAAGGCCTCAAGGGCGCCAAGTCCTTCGAGTTGCCCTATGCCAAGCCCGGGTACCGCCATGTCTGGCACCTGTATGTCATTGAGGTCAAGAACCCGGCCAAGCGCGATGCTTTCGTGGAGTTCTTGAACAAGAACGGCGTGGATGCCAAGACGCATTACTCCATCGCCATTCACCAACAAGCCGGCTATCCGTGGGGCAAAGGCGCCCGCGTGGTGGGCTCGTTGGCCAACGCCGAGAAGAACGCCGCATGCTGTATCAGCCTGCCGATGTTCCCGGAATTGACCGCGGAAGAAGTGGATTATGTGATCGCCAAGGTCATGGAATGGGACAAGGCGAACGGTTAATCCAAACAGGGCACGAATGGGAGGCTCAGCATGACGCAACAATATAAAGTGATGGTCGTTGGGATGGGTAAGCGTGGGAAGCATCATGCCGAGGCTTTCCGCGCCAATCCCCGGTTTACGCTGTCCGGCATTTGCGATATCGATGAAGCCAGGCTGAAGGCCACCGCCGCCGAACTGGGCAACCCCCGGTTCGGCACGGATGCCGCGGCGCTGGCCCACGAGATCAAGCCCGACATCTTCTGTTTCTGCACCATGCCGACGATTCGCACCCCCTTGATCAAGGTGGGAATCGAGAGCGGCGCCAAACTGATCGCCTTTGAAAAGCCGGTGGCGATGAGCAGCCGCGAAGGCCTGGAGGTAAAAAAGCTTCTGGATGCTTCCGGGGTGAAGGCGGTGGTCAGTCATCAGCACCGCTATGGCGTACATTACCAGGCCGTGAAGAAGATCATCGCCGAGGGGGCCTTGGGCCGCATTCATACGGTGTATGGGACGGCGACGGGTTGGATGACCCATATGCTGTCGCACCTGGTGGATTATATGCGCTGGTATAACAGCGAAGCGGAGGCCGAGTGGGTGATGGCCCAGGCCTCGGGGAAGGGCAAGTTTGCCGACAACCATCCCTCGCCCGATTACCTGGGCGGTTTTATTCAGTTTGCCAATGGGGTCAGGGGGATCGTGGAAGTCGGCGCGGGCGCTCCGGACGTTCAGGAAGTGGATTACTGGTGGCGGAAATGCCGTATAGGCGCTCAGGGAACCGATGGTTTTGCTGAAGTCTATACCGGCGGCGGATGGCGCGCCGTGACCGGCAAGGGTGTGTTCAGCGGCGAGGGTTGCATGAACTATGCCTTGGACATGCCGCCCTATGTCGCCGATATGGCTGCGTGGCTCGACGATCCCCAGCGGGTCCACCCCTGCGATTTCCAGCAGGCCTACAAGGGGTTTGAGATCACCATGGCCCTTTGCCGCTCCGCGATTTACCGCGGCCAGATCGCCCTGCCGCTCCAGACCGCCGAGGATGAGTTGATTCATCTCAAGGATGTCTTGCCAGACCGCCGGGTTTTGTTTTCAATGGCGGCCAATGCGGAGCAGTATAAATAGGAGTCGG
>CAYYBV010000193.1:0-4018 GCA_964469675.1 uncultured Verrucomicrobiota bacterium | reverse complement strand
GCTGGGGATATGCCGCCTTCCCTTATGTTTTCATTTTTTTGCTGGTGCTGGTCTCCGGTATTGCGCTTGCGCTGCTCTGGCGGAAATTTCATGCGAAACAGCATCTTTCCCTAGGGATGATGGAATGGGCGTTAGGCGCGACCATTCTCAGTTTAATGCTATTCGCGTTGAGCCGCCGCGCGGATGCCTGCGCCTACCGATACCTTGGCCCGGTAGTGGTTGTTTTCCCCTTTCTGATGCTTGGCTTGTATCGGGCTTTGCCCCGCCCGGGGCGTCTGTTTATAGGCGGCTTAACGCTTGTTTTCGTCCTTTACAACATCGCTACTGCGGTGCGTTTGCCCCGGGAGTGGCGGCATCCCGACTTCGCCCGTAACATTGTTGCCGCGCCTGACCTTAAGCCGGCCCTTGCCGTGCTGCGTGTGCATGGCATTAAACACGCTGTGGCCTCGCATTGGGCGGCCTACCGGCTCAACTTCGAGTCTGCTGGCGCGGTTGTTTGCAGTCAGCCATCCAATGAGCGTTTTCCCGGATGGCCGGTTCCCTACAAGGCGACGGTGGATGCCTCGACTAACGTAGCCTATGTGCTGACGGATAAAATCCGTTTTCTAAAACCCAGCGTTTTTGATCGACATCTGCGTACGATGGGCGTGGAGGCTGAAATAACCAATGCCGGTGACTTCTGCGTCTATTATAATTTTCGCGCGCCAGCGTTTGACCGCGAGACTCGCGTGGCGAAGGAGCGGATTCGCGTGACGGCTGGCGAAAGCCGGGAGCAGGCGTCCAGGATGATGGATGGCAATAGCGGCACTTTCTGGCGCAGCGCGCAGCTCCAGCATGAGGATCTGTGGGTGGAATTCATCTTCGACCGGCCCATTCACCTCGGACGCCTGATTCTGCAATACGGAAACTATGCCCACGATCGCGTTCCCGTCCTGCGCGTTAAGCTGCTCACGAATGCGGGTTGGATAACGCTGCATGATGCCCTGCCGGCTGATCTGGATAAGTTTGCCTGGTTGAACGGCCATCCGGTATATGGTCCTGCCCAGCAAACGGTTTCGGTCGGCGTGCCATCGGTGCATGCCTTGCGCCTGGAAGTGGCCAAGCCCAATCCACACATGTGCTGGACGCTGGCGGAGGCAACACTCTATGAGGTTACGGCTACGGCAACCCACAGCCAGTGATAAAAACAATCAGAAGTCAGAATCAAGTGGCAAAGCTTAAACAGTTTAAAAATTTTTTAAATTCTGGATTCAATCTCCTGACTCCTTGATGTTTGTAAAACGCAAGAATTACAGGATTTTCATTTGATTCGCTTTGTATTCTTCGCGCTTCACCAGCCGCAGTGTCCAGCCACGTTCGCCCGGGGACAACAGCCAGAACCAAGCCAGCAGGCTGAAGGCAACCAGGCCTAGCAGGGCCGCCGGAATGCGGGTGCTCAACGCGGGTAGCCAACCGATGCCGGGCAACATGCAAAGACCCAATCCCAGCATGCTGCCAGTTCTAAAGACGGCAGAGCGCGCGGCGGGGACAAAGCGCAAAGCAAGCGGAAACAGAACAAACACATCCATCATTCCTCGTAGCCCCCATGTAGCGGCCATGCCATAGATGCCCCAGCGGTTGGTCGCCCACCAAGCCAGCGCAATGAAAAAGGGCAGTTCCAGCAGGTGCCAGCGGGCAGAGAGATCGGGGCGGTTTGCGCTTTGCAGGAGGGAAAAGGCCAGATAGGACAGGGCGTAGACAAAAATCCCCGCCGTCAGCAAACGTAAAACACCCGCACCCGCGCGGGCAAAATCGGCGCCCAGCCAAAGATGCAGAAATTCCGGGGCAATGGTATATAGCGCGAGCACGGCGGGGAAAAGCGCGAGCAGAAGTAGTTTCAGCGCCTTGCCGAACAGGGCATCCGCTTCGGCTGAATGCCGCGCGAGGTGCATGGTCATCGGCGGGAATAGGGCGGAAATTAAGGCTCGCGGCAGGATGAGCATTTTCACCACGATTTCGGCCGGGTTGGTATAGTAAGCCACATCGGCGAGGGTCAGCACGGCGCCCACAATGAAACGATCGATATGAATCATCAGCGGCAAAGCAACGTTGGAAACCGTCATCCAACCGCCAAAGGTCAATAAAGGGCGCACCATGGCGCGATCCCATCTTACACTCGTGCGCAGGGCGGGAATGAGTTTTAGGCAATAGAAAAAAAAGATCAGCAGTTCCGCCATCCGTACGCCGATCAGCACGGTGACGACCCAGACCAGGTTGTGGCTGAAGGGCAGGACGGCCAGGGGCGCGGCAAAGGTGGCGATCCCAAGGGGCATTCGGATGAGGTTGATAAGCCGGAAGCGTTGATGCGTTTCCAGTACGCCGATCAGGCCCGTAATTGCCACCATGAAGGGCAGTCCCAGGCTGACCACCAGGAAGGATAAACGAACTTCCTTTTGCAGGCCCGGCGGAATATTCAATCCGCTGCTTGCCAGCCAGCCGCTCCCACTGGCGAGCAAAACTGCTCCGCAAAAACCGAAGGCGGTCATCATGAGCAAGGCGGTCCAAAAGACGTTGGGCAACTGGTGGCGGCGGTCGAGCCCAAGATATTCCGCCGTCATTTTGGTCATGGCCCGCCCCATGCCCAAATCAAGAATGCTGAAATAACCCACCAGCATCCAGACCAGCGTCAGCGCGCCGAAGCGCTCGGCGCCGAGGCCCTTGATGAACAGCGGAATGGCGAAAAAGGCAACCAGCATCGGCGCGCACAGGCCGAACAGGTTCCAACCCGTAAAACCCAGTATTCGTGAAGAGGCAGGGATGGCGGCCGCTGTCTCGCTCTTTGCATCGGCGTTAGGTGGTGAATAATTCATGGTGTGTTGCGAGAGCCGGGCAACAAGATAGGGGCTAGCTCAAGGCCATGTGAGGCGCTATGGGATTTGTGTCCAAAGAACCAAGTCCTTTTTTTGCCGGGAAGACAGAAAATAAACCGGTGCTTTAGGCGCATCAGCTGGTACGGCGGATCGCCATGGCGCACGGCGCGCGCCCCCCAGAGGCGATCAGCGAAGGCGGTTTGGTAGCCGGTTTCCCCTGCCAGTCGTAATGCGGCCTTCCCGGCAATTGCCCACGGGAAACACATGTGGTGAATTTGCTTGCCGAGTTCGGCTTCCAGCAAAGCGCGCGCACGCAACATTTCCTCGCGAATGGCTGCGTCGCGCGCTGGCTCCGATTCCCACCGGCCTGCCCGGGATTGGTCAACACACGTGCGGAGCTCCGCCTGCCAGGCTTCCCGTTGGAAAAACGATGTGCCACCATTGGCCTGCACATGGTGGATACAGTTAGCAAAAGCATCCGGCGCGATCCAGCGGCGGACGTCGGACAAACGCGAGCGGGTTTGGTAAAGCGGGGCCCCGAGATCCGCGCGCGTGGCGAACCGCAGGCCATCCGGTGCATCCACCAGCGGTATCGCATGCGGATGTTCCCGATGTTCGGGCTGGATGAAGGCGATAACCTCGTTTGAGGCCAATACCATGGCATGACGCCAGGAGTGTGCCTGAATATCCACGCGTCCGCTCGCATGCATGGCGCGCAGTTCGCTCCAGGTCGAAAAAAAAGGTTCCGTGCGATCCAGCGTAATTCCGGCACCCGGGATGCTTTGGCTGTCCCACTGGCGGCGGGGAACGGATGTTGCGGAAACGCGGTCCGGGCTGACATAAGCGATAGCGTTAAGGTTGTATTTTTGGAGGAGCGGTACCGCGCATACCCACAAGCTGCTCCAGGCATCATCGAAGCAGAGCGCCACGGATCTCGGGCCGGGGTGTATGCCGCGTAAAACAAATGCGGCAATCTGGTCTGAAGTGACCGTGCGATAACCGTTTTCGGCTAAGTATAGCAGATAAGGCTCAAGGGCTTTTGGGTGGGTTTCATGGAAATGGAAAACGGGCAGCCATTGTCCAATGCCGCCCCCGAACAAGAAGCGGGGATAGCGCCCCGTGGCAAGATCGAGAATGCCACGGCATGGGCTTTTGCGTTCCTGGAACGG
>CAYYBV010000192.1:0-4077 GCA_964469675.1 uncultured Verrucomicrobiota bacterium | reverse complement strand
AAGGCTGGAATTTACGCTGCCGCTGGACCTGACCGACATCGTGCGCCTTGAATAAGGCCCGGTTTTGAACATGCGGCACTGAAAAGCGCCCAGGCCTAAATGGCTCCGGCGTTGATGCTCCATGCTCCACTAACCAGCACACGCTTCGATCGTGGCAAACACAGGCGCCCTTTTATGCCGGGCGGCAGGCTGCCCGATATTAGCAGTGCTTTGTTGTGCCTGGTCCAAGCCACACAAACCGCACCCTGGGGAAAAACCACCCGTGCCTTGACGTCCTTGAGCAAGTCGGGCCTGGGCGACAGCACGATGGTTTTGGCGTTTCGGGGAAGGTTGCCGATGCCGGCGACATTGCGCAACAGAAAATCAAGCGGCGCACAACTCCAAGGATGGCAAAACGAGTCCAGATGGTCGCCCGCAAATGTTTCCCAGACCGTGGTGGCGCCGCGCGCAAGCATGCGGCCCCACAAATTTTCGATAGCCGCAAGGGCTTCCCGATGCAAGCCCACCTGGGCTAATTCCGGCAGCATATAGAGCCAAAAATATGGACCACTGCGCGCGAGCTGCGCCGATTTTTCACGCAGCAGCCGCCGCCAGAGGTTGCGCGGCCCACCCGGCACCTTGAATCCAGCCAGCATGCACCAGGCATTGGTTTGCTGGCTGACCTGCCCCAGAGGCTGACCATCCAGCACCCCGTCAATGAAAACACGTTTTTTTTTGTCCCAGAACATTTTCTGGGCCCGCAGCAGCATTGCTTTCATCTGCCGCGCCGGTAATGTTTGCATGCCGAGTGCGATTGCCATTTCATCAAAGGCCCGGCCGGCAGCGCCAAACAGCGCATGCATGGCCGCATTGCACCCCCGGCGGTCAATACCAGCCTCATTGAGGTTATGCCAGCCCATTCCTGGATGATCGATAAAAATATTATGGCCCGGGAAACGCAACGGATCGCCTGCCTGGGCCGGCGCGGAAACAAACTCGGCATGGCGCGACAATTTTTCAAATGCGAAAGTAAACAAGTTGTCACGGTCAAGCTGTTTGAAAAACCAGCCCAGTAGCTTGCGGCATTTAGGCAACACCTGCCGCACCAATTCAGCATCACCGGTCGCATGCAGGTAATCCCGGACCGCCAGTACCGCCAGCAGGCTATAATCAAGCAATATGTGTTGCATGCCGGAAAAAACGACGGACTTGATCTGACCGTCCGGTGATTGAACCGCAAAGGTTTCCTTGATTAACGCACGCCAGTAGGAATAGTCACCGGTCAAGCGGGCCAGCCACATGGCCGTGGGGTTACCATCGCCGACATACGTGGCTTGTTCGCGCGTGGGGCAATCCATCAGGCCTTCCTGGGTGCCCACGCGCACGGTGCGCGCGCACAACGACCAGATGGCGTTGAGCCTCCGGTTGGCGCAGGAAAAACTGCCCTCCCATTTCAATGCCGGCTCGCTGGCCAAAAGACCCAGCTTATTAAAACGGACACTCCCCGTGAATCCGCGGAGCACAACGCAAAGATAGCGGCCCGCGCTGAAGTTGAATGGCAGCCAGTCGTTGTGTCCCTTGCGCACAATTATCCGGTCAGCATAGCTGTTGTTTTTGCGAAGCATCATCGGCCGGCCGGCTTGCAGGGCTTCTGACCAGCCAAGGTCGATCACGCCAGCGCTGTCGCTCGTGCAGTCGAAGGAAAACCCGCCCACCCCTTCGCGGCCCAGATCACAGCAAATAACCGCACCCTCCCCCCGCGTGAGGCCGGTTACGACCAAACCGCCACCCTGCGCGTCGGGTTGGCCGGACAAAACAACCCGCCGCGGATTGCGCCAACTTTCGGAAGCCAGCATCGCCCCGTATTTGGAACAATCATCCATGCCGGACAGCCGGTGCGGGGCAGCATCAGTCGCGGCAAACCGGATTATTTTAACAGCCGGCATCCATGAAAACTTGAGGCGCGGCAACGCACTGGCAAAAAAAATACCGGCTTGACCGGGAGCAAATGGCGCATATTCCTCCGCTGTTGGCCAGTGCGCATCGTCAAACTCTGGGCTTTGCCAGCCTAAGGGAGCCCGGTTAAAATCATAGCTTTCGACAAATCCGATCGCCCAACTCCGACGTGGCGTATCGGCACTCCAGCCGGTTTGGTCCGTAACCTTCCATCGGGAGTCTGAAACCAGGGCAAGCTGCCGGCCGCCGGCAAAATTTAAATCCAACCGGGCCACCAAACCGGGCAGGTCGGCGGGAATATAATTATGCAGCGCGAGCCCCGGGGCATGCACAAGCACGGCGATGACATTTTTACCCGCGACCAGGCATTGACTGATATCGTAGCGATCCACGGGCCGGCGATGCGGATGGAAAAAAGTCGGGCCGCGCCCCAGATAGCAACCGTTGACCCAAAGCTGGTATTTGGCATCGGCAAATATATGCAAATCGGCGCGACGCGCCGCGGAAGGTCCGACCTGGAAAACACGCCGAAAAAGGCGCGTGGCATTGACCGCCTTGGATGATCCCAGCCACAGGCGCCGGCAGGCGAACATATATTCATGCTGTTTCACGCAAACAAAACTCCCGTAAAAAATCAACGACCACGCGCACCCTAATTATTCCGACACGTTCACCCGCCGGGTGGGGCCAAAACCTTGTCCATACCACCGGCCAAAAAATCAAGATCGGCGCGGCCCCGATAGTTAAACACGCCGATAAAAACCTGGTTCTTATCCGGGAGCAGGCGGCACCATGCCTTGTAACGCAGGCAGCCGCACAGAAGCGGCTCAACGTTGCCGAAAAGCCGCCACCAGCAATGCGTGGCGACAAGCTCGCCCTTGTGCCCCCCCGCAAACTTTGCGCCGGAGATTCCCTTGAAAGTGTTCAAATAACCAGCGCACCATGTTTCAAGGGATTGATCCTTACACAGCAAATCCGCCAGTGAAAAAAACATTAGATGGAGCCGGCGCAGGCGCCATTCAAACACCAGCAGCTTGCGGCCGGCCTGGAAAGATGTGGCCCGCAGCTTGAACGCATGGTGCAGCTGGAAAGCAACGTCATAAACTGCCCAGGGCACAAGGCCCTGCGCATGCAGGTGGAATGTGCCCGCAATCCGGCGAACAATCCGGCCCGCCTCGCGCTGGCTGGCCTGCTCAAAATGAATTTTAAGCAAAAAAAAGAAATTGCTTTGCGGCACAAGCGTGAAGGCCGCCTGCATACGCTTCCCATCCGGCATTGTATAAAAGCAGGCCACCCAACCGGTGGGCATATCTTCGGTATTTTCCGCCCGGGCCCCGGAGACGCGCATATCTGTGGCAATTTTAGCATATCGCTGGCGAACTGTCTCTGGGTTGATCCGGCGCGGGGCCTGCAGCCATTCAAATTCCAGGCGAAGGTTACAATCATCATGGAAACGGGCGCAGGCAACGCCACCGGCAATTTTATACTCGGACAGGTTCCAGTCGGCAGGGATATCGCAGGAATAGCCCTGCCAGGCAAATTGATGATAAGTTTCCATGCAATCCAATCCGACCGGAACAAGGGGCGCGCCGGGCGGCATCAGGCCAAGGTGTTGCCATCAATCGTACCGACTTCGATCTTGATTTCATCGCGCTTGGCAACCCGGTCAATTTGGCCGTCGCTGATCCAAACGACGACATCGGAAGCGGCGAGCATTTTCATGTCATGCGTGGCGGTAATCACGGTGATGTTCATTTCTTTCTGCATCTTGCTGAGCAAGTTGATGATTTCCTCGCCGGTATGCAGGTCCAGATTGCCGGTCGGCTCGTCTGCCAGGATAACTTCCGGCTTATTGACCATCGCGCGCGCAATCGCCACGCGCTGCTGCTGGCCGCCGGAAAGTTCCGCGGGTATATGATGCAAGCGATGCCCCAACCCGACCTGCTCCAGGACCGCAGCGGCATCCTTGCGCGCATCCGGTGGCGTACGCCCCGCAAAAATGCGCGCGATGGCCACATTATCCAGAGCAGTCATCGAGGGAACCAGGTTAAAGGACTGGAAGATGTAGCCAACTTTGTGGCACCGGACCCAGGCCATCTGGCTTGAGTTCAAATCACCGAAGCGCTGGCCATCCATGAAGAC
>CAYYBV010000191.1:2374-4079 GCA_964469675.1 uncultured Verrucomicrobiota bacterium | reverse complement strand
CGCCCCGCGGCATCCCCGGCCGGTCTCAAAAAAATCAACTCCATTACCATCAATTCAGCGGGCGCCATAGTGGAAGTTGCCGGGACGGATAACGCATCGTTTTCCCCAACGCGCGGCGCGGAGGGCGGTCCTCCGCTTATTCCGGTCGGCTCCATTGAAATCGCCCAGGTCAAATTGTCGTCGTCAACGGCAGCGCTGGTCGATTCGGCGGAAATCTTCCAGGTGCCGGGTTCCTCTCAGGAAAAGTACGATTACCCCGTTTGGGAAGAAGATCCGTTTGACGGAACGATCACGTTTGCGTCGGCTCTGCCGGCCATTCACGCCGGAAGCCCGGCTACCTATAAGGGCGTTTACGCGGAAGTTTATGAGCCGGTATTTGCCGATCTGGAACCGGTATCCGATTTTGTACCTCCCGAAAAATCGCACAGCGTGTCATCCACGCAGGTTTACGGAGGCACCATCGGCGCCGCGTCGGAAACGCTCAACCAGGGGAGCTTTAACGCTTTTTTGAAAGACGGCGTTACGGATTCCCTTATTGCGCTCAAAAACGAAACCCTGTTTTTCAAGTATTTTCCCGACAGAAACAAGGCGCCGTATCTTCTGGTACAGGGCAAGCTGGGCATTTCCCGCACCTTCCCCGCGGGCGATAATATACAGGCCGCGTGCACGATATCCGCCACGCTGCCCGGGGTGGAATACGCATCGTAATGAGGCCGAAAAATGTCATTTGATAAAAAAGTATTTCTGAAAGCCAAACTGGAACCCCGTGTAGAGGCGGTATCCGTACCCGATTTGAAGATATTCTTTAAAGAGGGTACGGAACCCCTCTGGAAGGTCCGCAATCTGTCCGGGCATGAACTGGGCATGATCAACGAAGCGGCGGCGCGAGCAAAGGCGCTGTCCGCTGTTCTGGACGGCATTATCTCCACGGATTCCCGCGAGCAGGTAGAGGCCATCAAAGCGTCTCTGGGCCTTAATGACGATACCCCGGCCGACATTGTGCGCCGGATCGAAATGCTCAAACTCGGCAGCGTGGATCCGGCAATCGACCAGGAAACGGCAGTGAAGATATGCACACATTACCCCGTGGTCTTTTTTGAATTAACGCAAAAAATCACCGCGCTTACCGGTCTTGGCGCAGAAGTAAAAAAAAAGCCGTCCGCCTCTGGGGTGATGCCGGAATAAGGGCTTCCATGGCCATGTGTCACCAGAGGGGCGCGTTCCTGTATCAGATTCGCCCGGATGTTATGCCCTACGGATTTTTAACGGATCTCGAAATCGAACTCTGGGAAATGTTTTACACAGAGATGAACAAGAAACCGTAGCTACGAGACACCGCCTGGATGTGGCAAGCGAGCTGCGAGATACGAACCACGAGCTACGAGGACAAAATGGCCGATCTTGAAAAAACAGTAAAAATCATCTTTGAAGGCGAAGACAAGGCTCTTGCGTCCGCCGCCGACAAGGTTGCCCAAAAATTCGGCGATCTGTCCGTCCTGGCCGGAACCGTCACGGAACCCCTGGCCAAAATGGCGGATGCCGTTATGCGGGTGGACGCCGCACTGGCGGCCCTGGCGGTGGGCGGTATGGCGCTGGCTATCCGGGAATCGTCCAAATTCAACCAGGGCTTTGCCCTGATATCCACATTCGTGGATGCGTCCGGGCAGGACCTTAAGAACTATCGGCAAAACATTCTCAATTACGC
>CAYYBV010000191.1:0-2364 GCA_964469675.1 uncultured Verrucomicrobiota bacterium | reverse complement strand
GAATCGCTGGAATTCATGGCCCGCGCGGAAGAACTGGCTGTATCCAACAACGCCAACCTTAACACGACGGTGGACCTGCTGACGGGCACGATGAACGCCTACGGCTACACGATCAAAGACGTTAAGCATCTCAACGACGTCCTGTTCACGTCCACTTTGATCGGCAAGCAGACCATCGATTCCCTCGGCCAGTCCATGGGGCAGGTGGTCGGCATTGCGGCCAACTTCGGCGTGTCGTTTGAACAACTGTCCGCGGCCATTACCACCCTGACTGCAAAAGGCATGGAAACATCCGAAGCCATTACCGGCGTCAAGGGCGTCATCGCCACCATTGTGCAGCCGTCCCAGGAAACGGCCAAAGCCGCGCAGGCGATGGGCCTAAATTTTTCCGCGGCCGCCCTTAAAGCCCAGGGTCTGTCGGGTGTGCTGGCCAACGTGATGCGCGCAACGGGAGGAAGCTCCGATAAAATGGCCCTTCTGTTTAACGAAGTCCGCGCGCTCAACGGCGCCATGCAGATAACCGGCGACGGCATGAAGTTTTTCAATTCGGCCATGGAAGAAATTAATAACTCCACCGGCGCGGCTGAAAAAGCCTATAAAAAAATGTCGGAAACCTTCCAGAACCAGTCTCAGCGCGTCGTCAACACGGCAAAAACCATGATGATCGAAGTGGGCAACCGGCTGGAACCGGCGGCCGCGGGCCTTGCCGGAAAATTTGCCGATCTTTTGAAGGGCGTTAAAGTGGGCGTCGATTCCGGCGCATTTGATCCCATGTTTGAATATCTGGACAAGGCTGCAAAGGAGATAGGCGAATGGCTGGCAAAAGTCGCCGCCCAGCTGCCCCGTGCGCTGGAAGGTCTGGACTTCGGCAAGCTCATTTCGTCCTTGCAGGAACTTGGCCGGGCATTCGGCCTGTACCTTGGCGATATTGATCTAACCACCATGGACGGGTTGCACCGGTTTATCCAGGGTATTATTGATGGAATTGCGGGACTCATTCAGGTGACAGCCGGAATGGTGGATGGATTCCGTCCGTTTTTCACGGCTATCAAGGAATTTCTGGCGGGCCTTGCCGCGTCCGACGTAGAGGCCCAGAAAATGGCGGGCACCGTCATGGCGCTGGCCAAAGCGGCCGAAACCTTCGGCCTGGGGCTGGCGGCGGCGGCAAAGGTGGTAAATGAATACGGCGTGGATATTTCAGGCACGTTTAACGCTATTGCCGGCGGCGCACAAATCATGTGGAACGGCCTGCAAATCCTGTTTAACGGCATCGGTATGGCTTTTATCGTGCTGGAAAAATCAGTCCTGGAATTCTTTAACATTTTGTCCGGCGGCTTTCTGGGTCGGTTTTCCGAAACGTTTCGCAAGCTGCAGGAAACCGTTGAAGAGTCCGGCCTGAAACTGCGTGAAGCCTTTGTCCAAAATGGCATGGACGCCGCCCGCGGAATGGACAGAATGACGGCCGGCCTCGGCGCTCTGTCCACGCAAACATCCGCTACGGGTGAAAAGGTATCCGCCGCCGGTCAGAAAATCAAATCCATGGCGACGGACACACAGGCGCTGGACAAGGCCGCCGCCGGAGCAACCGGTAAAATCGACGATCTCAAAGAGTCCATAGAAGATCTCCCGGACAAAAAACAAACCAGCGTCGTCGTGAAAGCCGATGAAAAAGCCCTGGCCGATACGGAAGACACCATATACCGCAAGTTCGGCCAGACCACCATGAAGATCACCACCAACCTGGACGGCACCACCACTATCGAAAATATGAACCGGATGAATTCCGCGTTTCCGGAAGAAAAGAAAGTGGAGGTCAAGCCGGACATCACCCAGACGGCCATGGCCGAAATCAAGGCGCAATCGGAAATTATCCAGAGATCGATCGAATGGAAAGCCCGGCTGGACATTGCCCAGGTGGAAGCGGCGGCCAAAGAAATTGAGGCGGCATTTGAATCCGTCAAAACCACCGTTGAATCAACCGGCAAAACCATTACCGATCTGGCGGGAGCGTATGTCGCCACACTTACAAGCGGGTCCGGCGGATCATCCGTTATCGAAAGACAGATGCAGGACGAAAGCCGCCGCCGCGATGAAGCGATGAAACTGCAAAAAGAGCTGGTGGAGGCGGAAGTAAAAAATCTGGAGGCCCGCACGGACGCGATGCGGGCCGGAAGAGCGATGATTGAAATAGACGGCAAGGGGCTTCAGCCCCAGCTGGAGGCTTTTATGTTTGAAATTCTGAAAGCCATTCAGGTTCGCGCCAATGCCGAAGGAATCCACTATCTGGTGGGCCTGTAACGAGCCACAGACGAGGTAAATTATGATTGGCCTGTCGACCCCGATATATGACCTGGACGGCACCCG
>CAYYBV010000190.1:0-4092 GCA_964469675.1 uncultured Verrucomicrobiota bacterium | reverse complement strand
CGCCTGTTCAGCGTGCGTGGCGTGATCCAGCGAACGCGTCGCGATGATCACCAATTCCATGTTTTGATCGCCCAGGAATTCCGCGGCACCATGGTAACCGGCGCAGTTATGCTCCTCGACTACTTTGTCCACCCTTTGTCGCTCCTGGTCACAAACCGCCACCAGCGCATACATTTCCCGCGCCTGCGAGAAACGTATGCAATGCACGGATCCGATTCGCCCCAGTCCCCACACTCCAAATTTGACAGGTTTCATGTTTGCTCACCGCATTTTGGACCAGTTAAAGACGATGCCCAGGGGCGGTTTTTTTGACACGGCAAGGCGGGCATACACGGCCGGAGCACAGTCCGGGGAAACGACATCGGAGATTATCGGGCGGGTCCGTAGTTTTTTCGCCGCGACCAGTTTCAGGAACGTGCGATAATCGTCAAACTCGGTCCAATGCCCCGGAGAGGATTCCTTTTTCGCCCGGGCGAAGGTATGGGCTCCGATCAGGGAAATCCCGCGACGATGCACATACTTGTAAAAGTCAATATAAACGTCCGAAATACGCGTGCAGCCAAGGAGCGCAATCCGCCCTTCCCAGGCCACATATTCCAGCGCCTGCTGCAACGCGATGATAGATCCGCTAACCTCGACCACCGCATGGGGCCCATTGCCACCGGTCGCCTCTTTGACCTTGTCAATAAAATTTTCTTCATCGGGTGAAAACGCGCAAGCAGCTCCCAGCTTCATCGCAAGCGCCCGACGGACGGGATCAAAATCGGACACGACCACCGGAATCGCACCGGAGAGCGAGGCTATCTGAAGCGCAAACACGCCGAGAATTCCTTGCCCTGCGATCATTGCGGCTTCGCCCAGTTCAATTTTCAATTTCCGAACTCCCAAAAACGAGAAAGCCGCAATCGGCGCAAAGGCGGCGTCGAGCAAATCAATGGCATCATCTTCTATTTTCAGGACCGCTTGTGCGTTTTTAATTATATGCGAACGGTGCCCGCCCCAATTGATCACGACACGGTCACCGACTTTGAGATTCGTGACTGCGTCGCCGATGGCGAGGACCCGTCCAGAACCGCAGTAACCAGGGCGAAACGGAAAACCGCGCTGCCCAGTTTCGGTATTAGGCAGGTTCATCAAATTGGCCAGTTCCGTACCAGCACTGATGACGGAATATTCCGTTTCCAGCAATACTTCCCCGACCTGGGTCCGGGGAACTTCAAAATCCTTTAAAGCCGCCTGCCCCTTCGACTCAAAAACGATGTAAGTTCCTTTCATGGTAAATTCCTGCCTGTTTCTACGATAAAAAAGCGTTTCTGTAAATGGTTGCAAACAGCTGTTTTTTGTATTATAGTACCATTTAATCAATCATGAAAAGCGACTACGAAACATTCCCGGACGACCTGCGCCTGCGTTATCATTCATGCCGGCGCTTTCATTATGACAAGCCCACCTTCCCTCCGTTGTTCAGCCGTCCCTACACGGTAATCGCCGTATATACGAACGGCAAGGCCGAGATCGGCTTCGCCGATTGCAGTAAAGCCCCGATAGTGCTCCAGACCGGCGACATCTGCATCTTACCGGCTAACTGCCGCCGCCACACCAAGTCGCTATCGCCGGGAGGAGCGGACTTCATCGCCGCCGGATTTTTGTTTGAAGTCAGGGGTGGAATGGACTTCCTGAACTTTTTCGATATCCCGTCACACCCAGGCAAGTCGGCTAATGGCATCCTGCGCAATCTGCTTGAAGAACTGTTCGGGCTGGAGAAAGATGCTCCCGGGCGAACGGACCTCCAAAAAAACGTGTCAAGGCAGCGCATCGGCTATGCCATGCTTGAAAGCATCCTGGCCATGTCCACGCTAAAGCCCGGGATGTTTTCCATGCGGCGACTCCTGCCGGCTGTTGAATATCTAAACGATAATTTCAATGCCCGGCCAGACCTGCCGAAGCTTTTGCAGATGAGTGGATTCTCGCGAACGCATTTCTTCCGAGTGTTCAAAAGCCAGACCGGGACGACCCCGATAGAATACGTCAAACGCCGACGGCTGCGCGAAGCGCTGCTATTGCTGCAGGCGAGCAATCTGAATATAGCGGAAATCGGGAATAAGGTCGGCTGGCCGGACCAATTTTATTTCAGTAAAATATTCAAAGCGGCGATCGGCATGCCGCCGTCGGCGTACCGCCTCCAGTACAAATAATCCATGAAGCCTTCCTGTACCTCGCGCTCAACCTTGGCCTTCAACGCATAGATTCTTATTGCTCAAATCTGTTTATTCCATGTCAAACATTTTGGCTATCTTTTCGTTGCAGACGACTGATCATTCCAAATGGTTATGCCTGCTTTTTTTCCGGATGGAAACGCGGAAGGCCCGGCCTTCGATCGTTTCGCTGGTGGCGGCATCGGCTTGGGTTTCGCTGATTTCGGCCGGCACGGCCAGGGCTAGCTGCAGAAGATGCTCGCGCCAGACAGGCTCCAGTGCCCCCTCGATGGCCAGCTCGATCCGGTCGCTCACGGCGTACCCGGCGGTTTTGCGCAGGTCCTGGATAAGGCGGTTCAGCTCGTTGGCGATGCCTTCTTCGCGCAGGGCTGGCGAAATGGTCTTATCAAGGGCCAGCAAAATGCCCTTGTCACCGAGGACATCCATGCCATCCTTGCCTTGGTAACTCAAGTCAATATCCTGACGGTCAATGGCCCATTGCTCTGATCCTTCGAATACAATAATTTTGTCGCCTTGTTCGCGCAGCTGACCGGCCTTGGCAGCCTTGATGATGGCCTGCACCGCACGACCCCACTTCGGCCCAAGCACGCGCGCGTTGGGCGTGGCCCGCAGGGCTGCCACCGCGCCGGGATCGGCCAGGAGCGTCACCGTCTTCACATTCAATTCACTGCGGATAATCGCCATCTGCCGCGCCACCACCCCGGGATCCACGGAACTGGGCAAGGCCACCTGGATACCGGGCAAAGGCTGGCGCACGCGCAGCCCGGCTTTCTGGCGCAGGGCCAGGCCCAGCGTGACAATCGTCTGCGCCACGGCGGTTTCTTCAATCAGCGCATCGTTGCGGTATTTCGCCGGCACTTCCGGCCACGCCGCCAGATGCACCGAAGCTTCACCGGTCAAATGGCGGTAGAGATAATCGGCCACGAATGGCGCCGATGGCGCCAGCAATTTCAACAGGGTCACCAAAACATAATACAGCGTGTCATAGGCCTGTTTTTTGTCGGCCGTCAACCCTCCGCCCCAGAACCGGGCACGCGACTGGCGGATATACCAGTTGGTCAGGTCCTCAATGAAGGCCGTCACCGGAGTCAGGCTGCGGTTGAGATAAAATGTCTGGAAAGCCTGGCCAACTTCATGCTCCACGCGGTAGAGCTTGGCCAGGATCCAACGGTCGAGGGCATGCGTGGATTCCGGTCGCCGCGCGGGGTCGCCAGCATACTGGTCCACATTGGCATAGGTGACAAAAAAAGAAAAGGCATTCCAGAGCGGCAGGAGCACTTTTTTGATCTGGTCGTGGACGCCGGCATCCTTAAAATTCAAATCTTCCATGACCACGGCCGACGAACCCAGCAGGTAAAGCCGCAGGGCATCCGCGCCGTAGCGATCAATGAGTTCCATGGGGTCCGTAAAATTCTTTTTGGACTTGGATATTTTGGCGCCGTCCGCCGCCAGCAGGGTCCCGTGCACCAAACAATTCTTGAACGCGGCACGGTCCAGGAGCGCCACGGCCAGCACGTGCAGGTAATAGAACCAACCGCGGATCTGGCCGGGATACTCCACGATGAAGTCAGCCGGAAAATGGCTTTCAAACCAATCCTTGTTTTCGAAAGGATAATGGCACTGTCCAAACGGCATAGCGCCCGACTCAAACCAGCAGTCGAGCACTTCCGACACACGCCGCATGGGCTGGCCGCACGCCGGGCATTTCAGGACGACTTTATCCAAAAACTCCTTATGCAAATCCGTGAAATCGCACCCGGTTTCCGCCTTGATTTCCGCCAGCGACCCCAGCACACGGCGTTTTCCGCAACCGGTGGTTGTACATTCCCAGACCGGGATGGGCGTGCCCCAGTAGCGGGAGCGGGAGATGTTCCAG
>CAYYBV010000189.1:3034-4096 GCA_964469675.1 uncultured Verrucomicrobiota bacterium | reverse complement strand
TGGACGCTGGCTGATCTCGCCATGCTTGACAGCGCGGCAGGCAATCACGAGCTTTTATTAGGCGATAATCTGGGGCACAATTATATTGTAAATTCCATGGTCATGAGCAACTGTAACATCACCGTCACGTCAACCGTTGCTCCAGGCGGTATCATTGATCAGGAGGATGGCAAACCTACCGGCCTTTTAAGGGAGTCCGCCATGCGCCTGGCTGGACAGTATATTTTTGACAAGATCCCTGATGCTGACGTCTTTGCCAACACTTTGCCATTGTTAAACTATTGGGCGTCGTTCGGCTACACATCCATTAACGATATGATGGCCGCAACAGGCAACAGGGTTATGCGTCCCCAGATCTTCAGGGACATGGAAAATCAGGGCATTCTCCCCTTGCGCGTAAACTATGCCTATACTATATACAGTCTGACCGATGTTGAATCGGCAACAAATTATGTCGGACATGACACCGACATGGTGCGATTTCTTGGCGTAAAACTCTTTGTTGATGGCGCCTTCGGTGCTGGTCAGGCCTGGACAACATGGACACACCTCCAGGGAGCCAGCAACGGATTATTTTATGTCTACACGAATGATACATATGGAACAAATTACAATTTAAATAGGATTGTAGATAAGGTGGATGATTTACGTCTTAACATTCATTATCATTCTCAGGGTGACGCGGCGATCGATGCCATCCTGAACGCCTTGGACACCGTAATCGCCAAAAAAGGGAGATTGAGCAGTGTCCACACGATAATCCATGTGGCTTTACCCCGAGATGATCAGATCTTAAAAATGAAGGAATATGGTTCAAACTTAGTTGCAACAGTCCAGCCGGCTTTCTGGAAAGAGGAGGCCAATGCCGTCTATTATTACGGTAACCGGATGACCAACACATATCCGATCATGAATCTTATTAATGCTGGTCTCACGGTAGGCATGAGCACTGATTATTCGGTATCGCTTCTATCGGATTCCTCCCCTCTCGCTTTGATGTCCATCGGCATGAGTCCCGGCAAGTGGAATCCGCCCACGCGAACGGCCATGACCATGAATGCC
>CAYYBV010000189.1:0-3024 GCA_964469675.1 uncultured Verrucomicrobiota bacterium | reverse complement strand
AATGCCCTGATCAACGGATTGACGGCCGGAAGCGCGGCGACAACTGCCACAAACGACACCGGCACGCTTGAAATCGGCAAAAAGGCGGATTTCGTTGTCTATAATCGCGACCTCTACTCCGCAACACCGCAGGAACTGACGAACGGAACGGTAAAAGTTCTCTCAACCTGGATCGGGGGCAACAAGAAATACCAATTGACTTGTAAGAACGATTATGACGGTGACGGCAGGGCTGATGCCGCCATCTATCGCGATTCCGACGGCCTGTGGCTGGTGGCACTCTCGGGATATGATTATCAAAAGGGACTGTTTGTGGAAACCGGGTTAGCCGATTGGACACCGGTTCCTGGCGATTACGATGGCGATGGCCTGACGGATATGGCGGCTTATAATCGCGGCAATGGGCATTGGCTGGTGCGTTACACAGCCAACGGGCTGTTTGATGAATGCTGGCTGGGCGGCCCGGAATTTGCCGCAGCGCAATGTGATTTTGACGGGGACGCCAAGACGGACCCGAATGTTTATCGCGAGGCGGATGGCTACTGGTTGGGGTTGGCTTCGGCCAGACATTATGGCCTTTATCATGCATTCCTCGGTGGCGCCGGATATCAAGCGGTGGTTGCGGATTACGACGGCGACGGGAAAGCCGATCCGGCGGTTTATAACCAGACAACCGGTTTTTGGATAATTTATCCGTCCCAAAGCATCGGCCGGATCATGACCCGGACGTTTGGCGGGGTTGGTTATCTGCCGGCTTCGGCGGATTATGATGGTGACGGGTTGGCCGATCCGGCCGTCTACGCCCCCGCCACGGCCGAATGGCAGGCGTGGCTGTCAGGCTCGCTGGCTAAGCAAGGTTACTATACATACTGGGGTGGTGTATTTGGCGCGCCCAACGGCATACCGGTTCCGGCGGATTACGATGGCGACGGGAAAGCCGATCCGGCGGTATGTCATCCGGACACCACGATCTGGGAATCATTCCTCTCGACAAAAGACCACCAGCGATCATGGGGCTTCTTCGGCGGCCCAGAATACCAACCGATTCTGGAATAAACGGTCAGGCCGACCGTATGCTTTACAAAGCGACGCCTCAAATCCAAAACTGCCGGTCCAGGTTGCGATACCGGATGGCCTCGGAGACATGCTCAGTTTTGATATCCGGGGAAACATCCAAGTCGGCGATGGTGCGGGCCACTTTCAGGATGCGGTCGTAGGCCCGCGCGCTGAAATTCAGTTCCGTGATCGCCATTTTCAACTGGGCCTGGGCGTCGGGTTTAAGCTGACAATGCTTGTGCAGTTCCTTGGTCCGCATTCCCGCGTTGCAGCGCACCTTGCGCAGTCCCTTGAAGCGCTCCTGCTGGGCCGCACGCGCAACGAGCACCCGCGCGCGGATCGCCGCTGAAGGTTCACCGGCGTCCATCGAGGCCAGTTCCTGGTAGCGGACCGACGGCACCTCGATGTGAATATCAATCCGGTCCAACAGCGGACCGGAAATCTTGTTGCGGTAGTTCTGGATCTGCAAGGGCGTGCAGCGGCAACTGTGCTTGGAGTCGCCGTAATACCCACACGGACACGGATTCATCGCCGCCACCAGCATGAATTCACAGGGAAACGTCAGGCTGGCCGAAGCCCGCGAAATCGTCACCGTACCGTCTTCGAGCGGTTGACGCAAAACCTCCAGCACATTGCGGTGGAACTCGGGAAGTTCATCCATGAATAACACGCCGCGATGCGCCAGGCTGACTTCGCCCGGCATGGGATGCGCACCGCCACCCAGCAAACCGGCGTCAGACACGGTGTGATGCGGGGAACGAAACGGGCGCCGGGTAACCAATGCCTGATGCGGCAAAAGGGCGCCAGCAATGCTGTGGATCTTGGTAGTTTCCAAAGCCTCTTCCAAAGACATAAGCGGCAGGATCGAAGGCACACGCTTGGCCAACATGGTCTTGCCCGTGCCCGGCGGCCCGATCATGAGCAGATTGTGCCCGCCGGCCACGGCCACCTCGATCGCCCGCTTGGCATGTTCCTGGCCCTTGACATCGGCAAAATCATCCTCGTAGACCAGGTTTGTTTCAAACACCGTGGCGACATCCACCCGGTAGGGCTGGACGGCAAGCCGGCCAGCAACGATATCCACCGCCTCGCGTAGGTTGCGGACCGGATAAACATCAATGCCTTCCACCACCGCGGCTTCGTCAGCGTTATCGTAAGGCACCAGGATGGCCGGGCGTTTCTTGGCGCGCATGGCCATCGTAATGGGGAGCACACCGCGGGCCCGGCGCACTTCCCCGCTCAAGGCCAGTTCGCCAACCAGGGAAAATTGGTCAAGCGCCTCCATGGGAATATCGCCCATCGTGGCCAGCACGCCGAGAGCAATCGGCAGATCGAAAATCGGGCCTTCCTTCTTGATGTCGGCCGGAGCCAGGTTGATTGTCAGGCGGTCCTTGGGCATTTCGAAGCCCGAATTGAGGATGGCGGTATTGACCCGGTCCTTGCTTTCCTTCACCGCCGCGTCGGGCAATCCCACAATGACCGTCTGGGGATCACCCCTACCCGTGTTGACTTCGATCTCCACGGGGTAGGCATCAACACCATAAACCGCGCCACTGTGAACCCTTGCTAACATTATGCCCTCACACGTTTAACAGAACTTGTCCCCCACAGCTATTTCAAGCGAAGCGGGATTGACTTTGGCGAGCATTTGTCGGGCTTTCTATTTGGCCGCCAGAGGACACCATGCGCACATTTTAGTTATTTACATCACCAGGGAAAGATTGCGTTGCCGTCATTCTGCGACTACTTGCGCCACCGCCTCTTGCATCGCATTGAGCGCTTGGCCACATAAAATCAGCCGCATTTAATTCGCCAGCAAGGATTTCGTGACTTTTGCCCCTGAAACACACTGGCATACAAATTCTTGTCATTAATTGTAATCTTACCGGCCCACGCTTCAAATATCAATTGCGGAGTTGTGCCGAAATTATCAAAAAAACAGTCATTCGCAGACGGAGTTATACCATC
>CAYYBV010000188.1:0-4103 GCA_964469675.1 uncultured Verrucomicrobiota bacterium | reverse complement strand
CCCTGGAGCACCACGCTCACGTCCTTGCGCCGCTTGGCGTAAAGCGCGGGCAGGTTGCCGGCCAGCCAGGTCTTCAAGGCGGGATCCTTGCATTCCGTGTCGAGAAATTCCGCGAGATCAAATGCGCGCAAATCCGTGTATTCGACAAAACGCGCATCATTGTGCCCGGCGCGCGCCTGCATGTACCAGGCGGCGAACTTTTGCATGGACTCGCGCCACGATTGCGTGTCCTCGCCCAGTTCGCGCAAGGCCCGTACGGCATGAATCACATCAACGCCCAGGAAATCCCAGCTCGGGGCGGGAATACTTTCCGGCGGATTGAGCGGACAGAATGCGTCGGTGCGCCAGTAGTAGGCACCGTCTTCATCCTTAAGCATGTACGGGCGATGGCAGAAATCCAGCACGCCCTTGAGCAATTCCACCAGCTTCTGCCGGTCCGCGGGCGCCAGCAGGGCGGCTGATTTGGACAGCTCCCACATGCCCAGTCCCCAAGCATCCATGAAGTCATGATGGGTGTTATGGCTGGAACGCGACTGGTCCCAGGGAAAGATATCCCGGTCCCGATCAAGTTTCGGTGCGCCGAAGTAGCTCCAGGCCTTGCCGTTCTCGTCCACAAACTTGCCGAGCGGCAGCCAGTTCTTCCCGGAAACATCCTTGCTGGATGTATAGAGCTTATACAATTTGCCGATAAAGCCGGACGCCGCCGTGCGGTACTCCGCGAACCCCGTCTTGCCATACCAGTGCATAAGCAAGTCCGCCTTGCACGCATACTGGCTGGCCATGATAAAGCTATGGTCTTCGAACCGCCCGGAAACATCAACACCCTCCCCGATCAGCCGCTTGTTCGTCAGCGTCGCCTTGACCAGGCAATCCGCGGAGCGCATGTCGCCCAGGATACCGGTCAGCAGGGTCTGCTCGTCATCATGATCCCAGGGAATACGATCCTTGACCGCACCCATCCACAGCGCCGTGCGGGCGCGCCGCTCGTACCGGCTCAACGCCAGCATCCTGTCCCATTCGCCGCCTTGCGGATCGTCCCCCGCCTGCCGCAAAAGACAGGCTTGAAACGCCTGGACAAAATTCGCGATCCGTTCCGGCCGCCCGCCGGCACACGCCTCGGCACAGATTTTTTCCGCCGTGGCGCACGCCTCCGCCGGTTTTTCAGAATAGAACCGCTCAAAAACCGTGCCCGCTTTGCCGGGCTCGCCGGCGGCCACCAGAGTCCGGATCAGCTGCCCCATGCATTTGGCGCGGCGCTTATCACCCGGGTCCGACTGATCGAGAAATTGCTCATGGTAACGGATCGAGGATTGCGGATTGTTCAGCGTCTTATATTGCCCTGCCAGGTCCAGGCAAGCGGATAAAATATTCGGCTTGTCGGCGGGAAACCGTGCAATAAGTTGCTCGAGAAAAGCGATTCTTTGTTTCGCCCGCTGTTCCTTGTCGCCCTGCGGCTTGAACTTGCGCTCAAGGGCTTTCCACGTCGCGGGCGACTTGCTTTTCTCTTCCGGCAAAGGTTCTTGCGGCCCCGGCACGCCGGGCGGCATGCGCCCGACCAGCCAGAGTCCCGAACTGACCAGCACGACAACGGCCACGCCCAGTCCCACAAAGAGCAGTCGCTTTTTTAATTTCCGCCCGGCGTGAGGCGGCAGATTGGTCTTGCCATCCGCTTCCGGCCCGCTGATCACGGGCGGCGGATCAATATCGGCCGGACTCGGCTCCACGGCGGCGACAGCCGGGACAGGGCCCAACTGCGCCTTGATTTGCGATACGCCGATGACGAGCATGTCGCCGTCATGCAGTTCGACCGCCTCGATCGGACGGCCGTTGACGACCGTACCGTTGGTAGAATGGAGGTCTTTCAGAAAAACCTGTCCGGCCTCGCAGGATATCGCGCAATGCCGGGATGACACCATTGGATCGTTCAAAACGATGTCATTCAGAGGAGCGCGCCCGATCGTGGCTTGGCCTTGAATCCGCAATTCCCGGCCCTGCAGCGGCCCGGAATGAAAATTCAAGGTGACTACGATCATGATTTTTACCCCCGAAAAGACCAGCACGTCAGCAAATTATACGCACGCTTTCAATATTCAGGCATGGCCCAACAGGATTGGGCATCGCGCATCAGGTAGCAAGTGTGATGCCTATGGTTTGTTCAATTCTACATTTCCTCAGAACGTATGCACCTATAGCCCGTCGCGGAGTTTGGGATCGCACCAGGCGCTCTTGGGCGGCATGCATTGCCTTACATACACTCCACCCGTCAAGATAATTGTATTTTGTATAGGGCCTGTTGAGTTATCGCTTCTTATCGCTTTGCAGGACTGACACCTTCCCCCTTCGCTGAACCAATCGTTTTTTTCTGTGGCCCAGATGCCCGATATTTCGGATCAGTAAAATACCCGGATGAAAGGGCCGCCTTGAGATTTTCCTTCTTCTTGCTATCCATTTGGCCGGCTACGGCCTGTTTTAAGAATGCAACCCCGTCCTCTTGACCTTTAATAAACAAAATAACCTGCGCACCGGATTTCAGCGCATATGAATTTGTGGTTGATTCGATTAATTCCATTACTTCCGGAATCGCTGGTTCGCCAATTTTTATTAGCGCATGCTGGGCGGGCTTTCCACCTTCTATTGGCATTAAATCAGGCTCAAGTGCTGCTTTACTCACCAACAAAAAATTATGGATGAGAGCTTTGATTCCTTCTTTAAACTGAAAAAGACCGATTAAGTATGCCGCCGCGCATTTATCTTCATTGCTGGATGTTTCGGAATTCAAAATCCGCACTAATTCTTCTGATATTCGAATTCTTTCGACCTCATTAGTCAGCATCGCTTGCTTTGCCTGCATATCATTCATCCATTTTTGACGATTCTTTAATTCAGAATATGAATTCACTTGAGAATGCGATTTCAATCCTTGCAGGATAATATCTGCAGATAAATCATCAACATCAGATCTGGCCCATAAGGACGCTATGGAGTAAAACACGAAAAGAAAAACAACAATTATTTTCATACTCTATTCCTTCCATCAAGGCGGCGAATAGTATGGCACGTTTGTTGGAAAAGCTGGATTACCCACACCCACATCCTTTAATTCAACCTGGAAATCTGAATTTGTATCGTCTTTCCCTCGAGCAAACCAGTACCAAAGCGAATAATCTGAGCATTTATTTTTATTCCATGTAACCCACTGCCTGAAATTATCGTATCGTTCACATGAATTTGCTACTATCCCTTGACTGCCTTGAAATTTGGCAATGTTTGGTGCATCCAAGTCATAAATTTGATCAGCGTTGTCAGGGTGCAATTTTTTGACAGATTCATCATTTGGCGGATCATCAGTCCAAACCTCAATCCATCGGGATTGCCAAACCGCACCGTCTTTATAATCATGCCTTATCATTTCACGTTTAATATCCCATCCATTGCTTACCACGTTATAAACACCACTGGGTGTCAGCATTCCAGTCGGAATAACTTTTCCCGCCGCTGCATTACCTCCTCCTTCATATTGGTAATCGCGTACGCCAAGAATTTCGGTTGCATCATAATACTCACCAAATTGTGCCGCGTTGGCTGGTGTAGTCCCACTCATTTTTATCTCGACGCTGGCCCACACGATCCACACATCTCCCGTCGCCGAGGAACTACCACACGATGCGATTACTGCCATATGAGCGGCTGTTTGTTTGCTGACGCGGCGCTGGAGCGGATGTCCGTCCACGGCCTCGCCGCCAGTCCATGAAATGAAGTTCGCAGGCAAAGCTGATTCATCAATGGCAGGATTTATGACCGCTTGGAGTATCACATATTCCGGCGTTGCGTTGGTATTCTTTACCGTTACCCATGTATTCGTTGGAACGACATGATCACTCGTTGCCCCCGAAACCAGTTCAACGGACTCCACTTTAATTACGGCAATCTTCAGCATCCTTCTGCGGGTGCAGTTTGCGCAGCCGTCGCCGACACCGCAGTTGCAATTAACCGTGACCGTGGCTTCGCGATCGGCGCCGACCGCATCGCTCCAAACTGACATGACCGGACCGTCCGAGAAATTGCCGCTCGCGGGAGTCCAGCCATCGCCCTCAATCTGCCAA
>CAYYBV010000187.1:0-4106 GCA_964469675.1 uncultured Verrucomicrobiota bacterium | reverse complement strand
GCCGGCCATCGAAAACAAAATCGGTGGAAATGTGAACAACAAACACGCCGCGTTTTTTAGCCGCAGCGCCCAAGGCGCCTACGGCCCGGCCATTCACTGCCAAGGCGGCATCAAACTGCTGTTCGGCCTTGTCGACATTCGTAAAAGCCGCACAGTTGACGACCACCTGCGCTCCATCCAGGGCATGCGCCAGATGATCAGCCTTGGTTAGGTCAAACTCCGGCAAATCAAGAACACGAAGAGAATGTCCGGCCTTGACCAGGACGGCCGCCAAATCCGAGCCCAGCATGCCGCGTCCGCCCAGGATAGTAATCAAGTCAGGCATAATTTTCCCTGGATAGCAACGATCCGCAAGAAATCATTTTCAAGATTCAGGCGCCCGTATCCAACGCATACCAAACCATGCCGGAATGCTTCGGCTGAGCGCATTTTGCCTCCTGAACCCAAGTGTCGCGCATTAAAATTTCGGCGGGTGCCGGGCGACCAGGCTGTTGACTTGCGCCAGCGACTGGAAGGTACCGGCATCACTCCACCAGCCGGACATGCGGTCGAAACGCAATTCGCCGCGTTTTATATAGGCGTTGTTGACGTCCGTAATTTCCAGCTCGCCGCGGGCGCTCGGCTGACAGGCGCGGATAATGTCAAAGACCTGGGCATCGTAAAAATAAATTCCGGTCACCGCAATATTGGACTTCGGCTTTTTTGGTTTTTCCTCGATTGCCAGCACCCGGTCGCCGTCAACTTCAGCCACGCCGAAGCGCTCGGGATCGCTGACTTCCTTGCCGATGATCCGGGCGCCTTTCCGCTGGGCACGGAAGGCATCGGCATACGGACGCAGGGCATCCTCAAAGATATTATCACCCAGGATTACCGCAAGGGGCGCGCCGTGCGCGAAATTTTCAGCCAGACTCAAGGCTTGGGCGATGCCGCCGGCTGTGTCCTGGACTTTATATGTGAACCGGCAGCCAAAATCATGGCCCGAGCCGAGCAGGTTGACCATGTCGCCCATATGCTCGGTTCCGGTCACAATCAAAAGCTCATCGATGCCGGCGCCGATCAGCTTTTCGATAGGAGAATATATCATGGGCTTCTGTCCGACCGGCAGAAGATGCTTGTTGGTGACCTTGGTGAGCGGCATCAAGCGCGACCCAGTTCCGCCTGCGAGGACAATACCCTTAAGATTCATGCTGCACCCTGTTTTAAAAAATCAATTAGTGATCAATTAGCAGAATTACTGATTTTCGATTGCTGATTTCCGACCTCGGGCTTTTGCATTCTCCACTTGATAAGCCGTCGTCCGCCATCTGGCGGCTGGCTTCAGGCCTGCGGGCCACGGTTAATATATATAAAGTCACGGGCGATGTCGCGCAAACGCGGGCAAAGGCGGTCTTTTTCGGACAACAGCGGCGACGTGGTCGGCCAGTTAATGGCCAAGTCCGGGTCATTCCAGATTATGCCCTTTTCGCCCTGCGGATAATAATAATCCGTGCAATAATAAAGAAATTCCGCCACAGCGCTGATCACACAAAAACCGTGGGCGCAGCCGACTGGCACGAAAAGCTGTTTTTTGTTACGGGCAGAAATGACTTCGCCAATCCAGCGACCAAAGGTCGGCGAGCCGAACCGGATATCGACAACAATGTCAAACACTTCGCCGCGGAGCACGCGAACTAATTTACCCTGGGGATGCCCGACCTGGTAATGAAGGCCACGCAACGTATGGCGCACGGACTGGGAATGGTTAACCTGAACAAAATCCGCGTTAATGCCTTGTGCCGTAAAAACATCCCGGCGGTAGGTTTCCATAAAAAAACCACGCTGATCTTTGAGCACCTTGGGCTCGATGACCAAGACATCCTTAATGGCTGTGGCTGTGAAGCGCATAAATATGACTCATTATAAATGCAAAAACACGTTTGACCTCAAATTACCAAGCCTGGATAATATTGCCGACGGATCCGGAAGGCAACTATTTTTCCGTCATGACCCAGACTCCTTCCCACGCTGGCGGTGGTTCGGACTGCAGAGCACGGCACTTGTGCCAGTAAGCGCAAGCAACCGGATCGCTGGTGCGCAGCGATTCGAAATCCGCGCGGGTGGATTCCGAAATCATGGTATAGGTGCCGAATTGCTTATTGATCCCCTCCAGCCTTGAGGCCAGATTGGCGGCATCGCCCAGGATGGTGTAGTTGAAGCGGTTACGCGACCCCATGTTGCCCACCACCACCGGCCCGGTGTTAACCCCAATGCGCATGAACAGGTCTTTACCGATGCGGGCATGCACGGCGGGGCGCATGGCCGCAAGCGCTGTTTGGCAACGCAGGGCCGCGCGCACGGCGCGCGCGGCGTGATCATCCTGCGCCAGGGGCGCATTCCAAAAGGCAATAATCGCATCACCTTCATACTTGTCCACCGTGCCGCCTTCGTCCTGGATAATATCGGTCATCGCGGTCAGATACTCGTTGAGCAAGGCGGTCAGCTCCTGGGGATTAAGGCCCTCTGAAATCGTAGTAAAACCCTGCAAGTCGGAGAAAAAAATCGAAAGTGTGCGCTGTTCCCCGCCCAATTGCAGGCGCTCGGGATGCTGGACAATCTGCTCGATCACATCCTCGTTCAGGTACTGTTTGAAGGCGCCGCGGATAAACCGCTTCTGCCGGCCTTCGGTGGCATAATTGGCAAGCACAGCACTCACAAGGGCAAAGGCCGTCGCCGCCTCCAGGACAAGGAAAGGCAGCCAGAACCCACTGGTATAAGCGGCCACGCACAGGATCGCCGGAACGGGCAAAGCCAAAATGAATGACACCACCGTATCACGGGCGTTGCGGCAATACAAAGTCAGCACCCCCCCAAGCATGCCCAGCAGGAGCGTCAGGGCAACCGTCAGCGACCAAGGCATATCCCGCAGCGGATCGGCGGACAGCAAATTATCAAGCAGGGTGGCGTGTATTTCCACGCCGGTATAAATGCGCCCTACCGGCGCAGGACGCAGGTCAAGAAGACCGGGCGCGTTGCCACCTACAAAAACATAGCAGTCTTTGAAGGCATTGGGGTCCGTAATGGTCGGCATTTCACCGGCTTGGATTTTTAATTCGGACTGGATTACCGCCGCCGCGCTATAGCGCGGGTGGGTCGCCGATTTGCCGCGGAAACGCAAAATCGTTTTGCCGCGCCGGTCAAGCGGGATGCGGCGCGACCCGATATTCAACCAGGAAGGCTCCAGTGTCAGCGATTCATTGGTGGCCGCGGCCAGAAAGGCGGCCAAACCGAGGGATGGCACGACCTGCCGGTCAAATAAGGCAAAAAGGGGCATACGTCGGAATATGGCATCCGAATCAGGGCGGGCTTCGACGTTGCCAAGCAGGGTGGCGTTAGTGGCAACTTCCGGAACCGGGAAAATCGCCTGCGGCATAACAAGGCGATTGTGGTTGCCGGCGGCCAGCCAAGCCTCTAGGTTTTTTATTTTTACGGGCGAAGCCGGTATGTTTGTTGGCCAGGTTGTGGTTTGTCCGCTTTCCCGGCCAAGAAAGATTGTGTTGACAAACCCCGCCGTCCGGGCGATTGCCGCGCCGAACGCGCGATCATCATCCACACCATAGACCGACGGCTCGGTATACAGCATGTCAAACGCGACCGCCTTGGCACCCTGGCGGCGGCAGAATTCAAGGATGGGGCGATAGACTTCGCGGGGCCATGGCCAGCGCAGGGCCATTTCATTGTTGACCCAGTCAAGGCTTTGCTGATCGATGAAAACCAGGCGGATCTTGCCGGTAAAGGGGCCGGGCTTCGCCAGGCTGGCAACACGCCAATCCCAGGTTTTAGCTTCAAACCGGTCCAGTGCGCCACATACCCATAGGCCCAGGGCCAATACCGCGGCCGCGAGGCCGATGCCCATTCCATGTAATATCTTGGTTGGCATTAGAACGCTATAATAGGACACCACCGGTTGGCGATCAAGTGTTTGTGTAGCTATGTTTGCCGAACATAAGCGCGATTGCTCCACACCTCATTCATCAGGAACCGCGATAAAAAACAAGAGGAGCTGAATATTCATATTATTCCGCCGCAAAGAACGCATAGAACACAAAGATAAAAAATAATTTTCTATG
>CAYYBV010000186.1:0-4129 GCA_964469675.1 uncultured Verrucomicrobiota bacterium | reverse complement strand
TCCTGGCCGGCGCGCACCGCTGTTCCGGACAGCAGGGCCGCGTCCAGATAAGCAAGGCGCAAGCGCAGGTTGGGTGAATTTGCCGTATTGCCGCCGTAAAAATCCGTTTCGATTTTTCCGGTTAATTTCAGACATTCCATATCCGGGCCAGCCAACTCCAAACCTAGCCTGGTTTCCCGGGCGGTCATATTAAACTCATTGTCGCTTGTACCGTTAACTTTCGGCAAAACATAGAACAACGCATCGCCGGCGGATGTTTTCTGCGTGTCATAGGCCGCATCCAGCTTAACATAACCATAGATTTTGAGCGTCAACACCGAAGCATCCGCGCTGGTTCCCGGCGCGGGAATATTAATTTCGGCGGACATTGCCGATATCACCGCCAAGCCGCCGGCGGCCAGCGTGGCCAGAATCGAGCGGGGATTAAAAGTCATAATGCTTGCTCACTTGCTTTCGGGGCAATTGCCTATTTTTTTGTTTGCCGGCGGCAAATGTAACGAGCGGTCAAAATTAAGTCAATTTTTATATTTCAAATGATCAGCGCCTCAACGCCGGTGTGGAGCACGCCATGTTGACAGGTATTGGAAGTATTATAATAATGATGGCCAGACTGACTGTCGTTCGATATATTTTCCAAGTGGCTGACACGTTTAAAGCAACTATGAAAATCATCACCTTACCTTCCGACATGCAAAAAACAGCGCTTGCCCTGCGGCAGGCGGGCAAACGCATCGGACTGGTACCGACGATGGGGTTTCTGCATGCAGGTCACTTGTCGCTGATTGAGCTGGCCCGCCGGCAGGCCGATGTTGTCATCTTGAGTGTTTTTGTCAACCCCACCCAGTTTGGAGTAAACGAGGATTTCAGCCAGTATCCCCGCGACTTCGAGCGCGACTGCGCTTTGTGCAGCAAAGCCGGAGTGGATATTGTTTTCAACCCCGCACCGGAGGCCATGTATCCGGACGGCTATTCCGTCTACGCGGAAGAAAGCATCATTTCCCGGGGGCTTTGTGGCGCATCAAGGCCGGGACACTTCCGTGGCGTCCTAACCGTAGTCGCCAAACTATTCAACCTGGCGTTACCTGACGTGGCCGTATTCGGCCAAAAGGACGCCCAGCAGGCAAGACTGATTCAGCAAATGGCACGCGACCTTAATTTTCCGGTAGCCATCGTGCTGGCACCCATTATCCGCGAAACCGATGGTTTGGCCATGAGTTCGCGCAACACTTATCTTTCGCCGACCGAACGCCGTGAGGCTCTCGGCCTGATGCAGGCGTTGCAAACCGCCCGGCGGCTTTACCGCGCGGGCGAACGCGACGCGCATCGCATCCTCGCGGCAATGAAGGACAGTATCGCAAAGATTCCCTCGGCACGTGTAGATTATATCGCGATCGTGGATGACGCCACGATGCAACCGGTCGCGCGACTGGACACCCCGGTCATTGTGGCCCTGGCCGTTTATGTCGGCCGAACACGCTTGATTGATAACCTGTGTCTGCCTGAGAACGGATTGAACAACCTGCCCAGATAAAGCCATCGTGGTTTCAAGTTGCATTCCGCGTGAAAGCAGGCTATTTTTTCAACTTCACGCCGTTCCCGTTGAACCTAAAAAAAGGAAGATAACCATGCGCCACGCATCCAAACCAATTGGGCAAGATGATCCCCGCCTGGCCGTACATATTAACAAGATTACATTTCGCAACCCATTTATTGTCGCTTCCGGTCCCACTGTTAAATGTAAGGAGCAGCTGATTTTGGCGGAGGAATCCGGCTGGGCTGGTGCGAGCCTCAAGCTGGCATTCGATCCGGAGCCCTATATCAGCCTGCCGCCACGCTATCGCTGGTTCGGCAAGGAAAAATATCACGCTTTCACCGCTGAAAAACGGCTGACCTTCGAGCAGTGCCTGAAACTGATTGAGGACGGGCGCAACGTGACCCGCAAACTTGTGCTTTTTGCCAACATCACCTATGTGGGCAACAAACCCGGCGTTACCGGCTGGGAAGACATGGCCCGTAAAGCCGAATCGGCCGGGGCACACGCCATTGAACTCAACATGTGCTGCCCAAATATGTCTTTTAACGTAACCCTTTCCGATGAGGAAAAAAACCGCACGGCGCAGACCGGCGCCAGCATGGGACAAAACGCCGTAGTCGTTAGCATGATCGCGGAAGCGGTCAAAAAAGCAGTCAAGATCCCAGTTTTCGTTAAAATAACACCGGAAGGCGGGCATATCGGCGACGTGGCCAAGGCCTGCTTTGACAAGGGCATTGACTGCGTGGTCTCGGTTGCCAACCGCCTGGCAATTGCCGATTTCGATATTGAAAACATCAGTCAGGGCCCCTATCGCCTGCAAAATGAACCAACCATGGCCTGCTTTTCCGGACCATGGATCAAGCCCCTGGCCCTGCGCGATGTCTATGAAATCCGCAAAAAAGCCGGCGAGAAGCATTTCATTCAAGGCACGGGTGGCATTGCCTCGGCCCGGGACGCCATTCAGTTCATGATGTGCGGCGCCGACCTGATCGGCGTGTGCACGGAGACGATGCTGAAAGGCTTTGACTTCCTGCCACGCTGGCTTAAAGGCTTGAGCGACTTCATGGATCGGCACGGATACGAGAGTTGCCGCAACTTCCGCGACCTGGCCGCCGGCAAAATTACATCGGCCGACAAGCTCACCCTGCACGGTGGTTATGCGGAAGTGGATATTGCCAGATGCACCGGCTGTGGACTGTGTGCCGCCGTCGGCCACTGCAACGCCATTACCATGGTTGATCAAAAAAGCAGCATTGACCGTAAAAAATGCCTGGCCTGTTCCACCTGTGTGGACGTTTGCCCGGCCAGTGCCATCCACATGGTAGCGACCAACACATTGGAGAAAAAAGCATGAAACAATTGATTAAAAAGGGCGACCCACAGCGCGTAAATGAAATTGCGCTTGGCCAGGACGCCTATTTGGATGAGATTTACGGCTGCTTTCGCCTGCACAACCCCAAGGGTGACGCTTTTGCACTACAACGCGCGGTCGAGCTGGTGGCGCGCAGCGGAAAAACCATTCATGTGACCGTGCCGAGCACCATGCAAATCGATTTACCCGCTGGCCAGAAGGTGGTCAACACCGAGCTTTTCCGCTTGGAAGAAATCGGACGGCATGGCGACTCGATGCACCTTTTGACCATGCGCGCGGGTTGGAACCAGACAGCCGGGGACATCCGGCGGATGATCAAGCTGGACAAGCATGGCTCGTTTGTGGCCAAGCTGACCGGAACGGGATTCGATATGCCCATCGCCACTTCATCCGTGTTGCCCATTGGGGCACACAACACCTGGATCGGCATGATCCTGGTACATCCCGAAGCGCGCCGTCAGGGCATCGCCAACGCCATGATGCAGGCCTGCATAAGCTATGCACTGGCACACGGCAAGGTAATTAACGGACTGGATGCCACGCCCATGGGAAACACGGTATACGGCGCCGTGGGTTATGTTAATTCCTATCGCATCTGGCGTTCCGTTTTCCAATTGGCCGAATTCGCAGGCAAGCCGTATGACCAGCGGCATGTGGCGCCAATAACCGTCCAAGATCTGCCGGAAGTCACCCGTTACGACGCTTCGGCGTTTTTGGAACGCGCCGCAATCATGCGTACGCTGTTTGAAGATGGCGACGAGGGCGGCTTTGTATTCCGCAACGACGCCGGCGAGGTCCAGGGTTACTGCTATTCACGCCCCGGCCGCATCCGCCCGTTTGTTGGCCCTTTCATTGCGGACACCGAGGAGATTGCGCGACAGCTATTGACGGCCGTTGCCCAAAAATTGATGGAAAACAAAAAAAATGAAACGGCCTTCCTGGACACACCGGAGAGTAAATTCGCCGACAAAGGCGCGTACGTGGAAGGCGCTTTCGACCAGGCCAGGAAGCCGACCGGCCACCGTTTGAGCACAACGTTGAAACCCGTGCGTGATTTCACGCGCATGTACCAACTCGTCACCGCGACTGGCGCAGACAAACTGGTGAACCGCTTCATCCATGCTGAAGGATTGCCAAAAAATTCCGCACGCGTCACCGACTTTGCCGCAACCATGAACCGGGCCGTAAACAACTACACCGAAACGCTGGCGTTCATGACGCTC